>CBJLVJ010000619.1:0-2943 GCA_966426465.1 uncultured bacterium
GGCGTGATCGATTACGCCGATCGGCTGTACGAACAGTTTCCGCGCGCCGCGGCCATCGTCGTGCTCGCCATCTACCTGGTCCTGCTGTGGACATTCGGCTCGGTGGTCTTGCCGCTCAAAGCCGTGGCGATGAACGTGCTGTCGATCCTGGCCAGTTATGGCGCCCTGGTCGTGATCTTCCAGGAAGGCGCCCTCGCGGACCTGTTGCGCTTCAAGCCGCCAGGCTTCGTTGAGGCATCGCTGCCCATCATCATGTTCTGCGTGCTGTTCGGCCTGTCGATGGACTACGAGGTCTTCTTGCTGTCCCGCGTCCAGGAGGCCCACTTCGATGGCGCCGACAACGCGACCAGCGTTGCGCGCGGGCTGGAGCGATCGGGTCGCATCATTACCAGCGCCGCAGGTATCGTCGTCCTGGTCAGCCTGTCGTTCGCGGCGGCCGACATCGTGTTGATCAAGGCATTAGGACTCGGCACCGCCATCGCCGTGTTGCTCGACGCGACGCTCGTCCGCGCGCTGCTGGTGCCAGCGACGATGCGGCTGCTGGGCGACTGGAACTGGTGGGCGCCAACCTGGCTCAGATGGCTGGTACGGGAGCGAGGAGCGCATGCATCGCATTAGGCTCGGACCTTGAATCGGCCTTTCAGTCGAACCCTGGCCCTACTCACGGCGCTGGCGGGACTCACCACGGCAGCCTGCTCTCGGCCGGTGACGCCGTTGCCAGAGGCGCCGGCGGCGAGTCCAACGCCTGTGCCGCCGATCGTGTTTCCACGAGACGCCGGACCGCACGATACCCTGACGGAATGGTGGTACTACACGGGCCACCTGCGCTCCGAGCGCGACGGGCACCAGTACGGCTTCGAGTTTGTCGTGTTCCAGGTGCAGCGACAGGGCGCGCCGACCGGTTACCTGGCCCACTTCGCCGTCTCGGACGTGGACGGCGGCCGATTCAGCCACCAGGCGCGCTTCGCTCAGGGTGCCCCAGCCATGGACTTTCCGCTCGACGTGAACGGCTGGCGGCTGGACAGCCAGGGATCGTCGGAGGTGCTTCAGGCCAGCATGCAAACTGGGCCAGGCGCCGAGCCATCGTTTGGCATCGATCTGCGGGTGACGGACGACAAGCCCCGCGCGCTTCACCACGGGGGCTACATCGACTATGGCCCGGCCGGTGGCTCGTACTACTACTCTCGCACGCGGTTGAACGTCGTCGGACAACTAACCCAGGCCGAGGGCGAGCAGGTGCCGGTCTCGGGAAGTGCCTGGATGGACCACCAGTGGGGCAATTTCGTGGTTGCGTCCGCGGGCGGCTGGGACTGGTACAGCCTGCAGCTCGACGATCGGACCGAGCTCATGCTGTACGTGCTCAGGTCGGCCGCCGGCGAGACGACCGGTGTCTACGGCTCGCAGGTGCTGGCCGACGGCAGCGTCCGCGACCTGCCGCTGGGCAGCGTGCGGGCCGAATCGACCGGAAGCTGGACCTCGCCGCATACGGGCGGCGTCTACCCATCGGGCTGGCTGCTGACGCTGCCCGACGGCGAGCGGCTCGACGTGCGGCCCCAGCTCCAGGACCAGGAGCTGTGGTTTCCGGGGAGCGCTTCAGCCGCGGGCATCGGGGCAATGGCGTACTGGGAAGGCGCGGTCAGTGTCACGGGCGATCGAACCGGCACGGGCTACGTCGAGCTCACGGGCTACGCCCCGAGCGTCAGTGATACTGGCCGGTGACGAAGATATAGGCGAGCTTCTGGAGCTCGGTAAAGGTCAGGTGGCGGGTTTCGGGCTGCTGCCACCACGACAGTTTGCGCCACTGGCTGTCGGGCGCGGCGTGCACCGTCACCTGGATGCCACTGCCGGTATACGCGGCGTCGAACGTCAGCTTGGCTCGCCGCGCGTGATAGGGCGAGGTCACCAGGATGGCGCTGCGCAGCCCGTGCGCCTCGAGCACCTCCCGCGTGTAAATGGCGTTACCCCAGGTGTCTTCGCCCAGTGGCTCTTGCAGGATGGCGGCGGCTGGCACTCCCCGCTGCAGAGCCAGAGCGCGCATCACATCGGCGTTGCTGGTGCCGTTGTCGAAGGCGGCGCCTGAAAACACCACGTATCGCCCCATGCCTCGCTGATAAAGCGTGACACCTTCCTGAAAACGAGCCATCTGCTCGTCGCCACTGATGACGACGATGGCGTCGCTGGGACGCGGCGGCGGTTGCGGCGTGTCCAACAGCAGGCCCGGCCCGAGCAGGCCCACCCCAAGCAGCAGCATCAAGGCGGCAAGCACGCGCAGCAGCCCACCCAGCCATCGAAATGGGGCAGTAAGCCCGCGCCGCGCGGGCCTCGCTCCCGCATACGCGCGGCGGCCAGGATAGCTGGTTGTGGAAACCCCGAATCGAGGTACTGGTCGACTCATCTGACGCTCAGGGCAGCGATTTTCGCAGGCTGCGAGCGCCCATTGCGAGTCAATGCACGACGTGTACCGGTTCCGTGATGCTCAGCCGGAGTTCAGTCGCTCAGAACCAGGCCGAGCACGCCGGCCAGCTCGCGCAGGGTGCCGCCGCTTGCGCCGTGGAGGATCTGGGTGGCGTGCGGCGTATCCAGGTCGTCGGCCAGCGCGGCGGCAAACCGTTCGCGCTCCAGGCCACTGGCCGTGTCGGGCTCACGCGCCGCCGTCGCCAGTCGGTGCGCCAGGCGGGCGGCGTCCTCCATTTCGGACGGCGACCATTCCCAGACCTGGCGGTAGTGGTGTTGCAGGAGATACAGCCTGATCGCATCCGATGAGTACGCCCGCAACAGGTCGCGCACGAAGACCATGTTGCCGAGGCTCTTGCTCATTTTCTCGCCGTCCTTGCGCACCATGGCCACGTGCGACCAGATCTGGGCAAACGGTCGCTTCCGCAGCGCGGTCTCGCTCTGGGCGATCTCGTTCTCGTGGTGCGGGAAGACCAGGTCGGCGCCGCC
>CBJLVJ010000620.1:0-2934 GCA_966426465.1 uncultured bacterium
CCCGGGCGGTTGGTGGAGCGGCCTGGAGGGGCGGTACCGAGCTGACCATGAGCGCCAGCACGGCCAGGAGCGATGGCACGAGCACCGCGCCCCGTGGCAACAGCGAACGGGAGCGGCGCACGAGTGCGCGACTGTATTTCATACGTGAGAGCCTCGCTTCGAGTGCAGAAGTTGCTGCTGAGTTGCTTCTCTCAGGAGCATCGGCAACTGCTTCCTCTGGCGAAGGGCGCTGGTGCGCGTTTCCCCTGTCCGGGGGGTGCCCTTTCCCTGGTGTGGGCCATCAGGTTTCGGCTGCTTGACGGCGGCGGCGCCCACGCCGTACTTTGCGTACACGTATACTTTTTCGCGAGGTGACCCGCGTGCCCGGTCCACAGCTGTCGATGTATCCGCTGTTGCGCTATCGCGACGCTCGCGCCGCCATCGCCTTCCTGACCTCCGCGTTCGGCTTCCGCGAGGGGCTGGTCGTGGCCAACGAGGACGACACCATCGCCCATGCCGAGCTCAGCTACGGCATCGGCATCGTGATGCTCGGCGCGCACCGCGACGACAGGTACGCCGGGCACGTCGGCCAGGGCTGGGTGTACGTGACGATCGACGACCCGGATGCCCACTGTGCGCAGGCTCGGGCGTCCGGCGCCGACATCATCACCGAGCCGTTCGACACCGACTATGGCTCGCGCGAGTACGCCGCGCGCGACCGGGAAGGCAACGCGTGGCACTTCGGCACGTACCGACCAGCCTCCGAGCCCGGTGCGGCGCTTGAGTCGTCGGCCGGAGCCGTGAGCGCAGCCCTATAGCTGCTGCCGGCGATCCACGGGGCGTGCGCCGGCCGGGTCGACCAGCCCGTCTGTCGCGTGAGCTGGTAGTCGCCGCGGCCGAGGCGGTGGTGCAGCGCGACGGCGTGGACGCCCTGACGATGCGTCGCGTCGGCCAGGAGCTGAGCAGCTCGCCGATGGCGATCTACCGCCATGTGCGCGACCGCGACGAGCTGCTCGTGCTGCTCCTGGACAAGCTGGCCAGCGAGCTGCCGAGACCACGTCTGCCGCGCGCGCCACGCGCCAGGTTGCTGCGCGCTTGCCGCCTGATGCGTGACAGCCTCGCGCACCACCCGTGGATCGTGGACGTGCTCGCGCAGGGCGACCTGATCGCGCCTTCGATCCTGTGGCTGATCGAAGAGATCGTGCGCGGGTTTGTGGCATGCGGTCTGTCCCACAGCCAGGCAGCCGACGCCTATCGCAGCGTGTGGATGTTCACCGTCGGCGAGCTGACCGTCCATCGCGGGCTGGAGCGCACGGCCAGCCTCGGTCGGCAGCCGTACGTCCTGAAGGTGCTCACGAGTGTTGATCCGCGCTCGCTGCCAACGCTGGCCGCGCTTGCGCCGTACTGGGCTTCCGCTCGGGGTCGCGACAGCTTCGACGCCGGCCTCCAGGCGCTCGTCGACGGCCTGGTGCGCCAGGCCGGAACGTGATTCCCGTCGAAGCCTCGGCCTCAGCAGCAGCGCGCGGGTTGTCTGTTCGACGGTAGGCGCCGCGCGGACGGCGGCTCAGGCAAGCATCGGGTGAGGGCTCCAGGGCGCCAACCGCGGCTCAGGCGAAGGCCGGGTCCGGTGGCTCAGAGGGCGCGAATGGCGGCTCAGGCGAGCGTCGCGTGGGTGGCTCCGAGGGCGCGCACGGGCCACAGGTCCGGGAAGCGCGTGGCCAGCCAGCGAGCCAGAGCGGCGTTGACCTCGACTGGCCTTTCCTGCGCCATCCAGTGACCCGATGCTACGACCACCTCGGTCAGGTCAGTGCAATCCGAGCGCATCGGCTCGGCCAGCCGCGAGTCAACCGTCTCACAGGTGTAGTCGTACAGCGCGTGCAGGAAAAGCACCGGCAGGTCAATGCGCCCTCCGTTGACGGATTCGGCGGCGTAGGCGACATTCCGCGCGTGGTTCATGTACCACGCATTGGGTCCGAAGAACCCGGTGCGCTGCAGGGCCGCCGCGTAGGCGTGCAGCTCCGTTGCGGTAATCACGTCGGTGTCCAGCGGCCGATCGGGTGCCTGTCCGGCCGCGCCGAACCAGCCGCCCTGCTTGCGCACGGACGCGGTGCGCGACGGTTTCTGCCGACCCGCCGGGTTGCCCTTGCGGAACAGGGCTTTGACCGTGTTGGTCACGTTCGCCTCGAACTCCAGGCGGGCTTTGTCGAACTGCTCCTCGTAGAAGAACTGGTAGTCCCATTGGCCGACCGGGTACTCGGACTCTGGATACAGCTCGCGGTTGATCAGCGGCAGAAGATTGGTCGGCGCGAAGCCGCGCGCAAGGTACGGGACGCACAGATTCACCACGCCCAGGCACCGCTGCGGAACGTGGCTGGCGATGCTCCACACCACCGGACTACCCCAGTCGTGGCCGATCCAGATGGCCTTTTCGCGATCGAGGCTGTCGAGCAGCTCCAGCATGTCCGCGACGGCGTGCTCGAGCGCGTAGTCCTCGTACCTCGGGTACACGCTCGAGCGGCCGTAGCCGCGCATGTCTGGCGCGATGGCGCGAAAGCCGAGGTGCGCGAAGCAGCCCAGCTGGTGGCGCCAGCTGATCGAGAGCTCGGGCCAACCGTGCACAAAGATCAACGGTGGAGCGTCGGCGGCGCCGCACGCCAGGTAGAACGAGGTGTGCCTGGCAGTTCTGGCGATGTTTTCGGTGACGGCAAACGTCATTGCGGTCTGCAGCACGACCCGGGTGTAAACGCTCGCCGAACGCGCGGCTCCTACCGCGAGCTTGCCGGCGGCAGCGTGTTCGGGTCGTGTCGGCAAGTGTAGACTGCCTGGCTGGTTGGATTGCCGACGGCCCGCCGCGGAACCCGCCCATGTGTGGCACCAGGTGGGCTCCGCGGCGTGGTTCGCTTCGTCAGACGGGGCTGGAGCCACGTTCCAGCGCGCTCGCGAGCGCATCCAGCA
>CBJLVJ010000621.1:0-2923 GCA_966426465.1 uncultured bacterium
ACGAACGCGGCCCACGTGAGACTGGACTCGACGACCACGGCGGCCGACCGCTCTCTCGAGGGATAGAGCTCGACGGCCAGGGCGACAAGCGCGGCCGCCCAGCTTGCGCCGGTCAGGTTGCCCAGGACGCCGACTGCCAGGCTGTTCCATAGCGCGTCCGCCGTCGGTGGATCGGCCCGCGCCAGCAGCCCGACCAGCACACCGTCGATCCCGAGGAAGACCGTGTTGCAGACGGCAAACAGCGCGAGCAGTGTTCGCTGAATGGGTGCTTTCGGCCAGAGCATGCCGACCACGACGGCGTAGCCAGTGATGAGCAGCAGGTGGAGCGGAATCCACCAGACGCCCGCGGTCGCAACGCCCTCGCTGACCGACCCACCAGCCCACGACGGGTGGCTCAGCTCGAGTATCGCCATGGTCACCAGAACGCCGATGGCCACGGTCGAGCGGCGCGTCATCATTGGTAACGTAGTTCTCCAGCATGTCTCACGCTGATCGCGCGCTGTCGCATATCAAAGTGATCGACCTGGCGCGCGCCCGATCGGGGCCCACGGCGGTTCGCCAGTTGAGCGAGATGGGCGCGCAGGTGATCAAGGTCGAAGCGCCCGACGCGATGGACGATGGCACCGGCGAGCGCCACGGATTCGACTTCCAGAACATCCACCCCAACAAACGCAGCCTGACGCTGAACCTCAAGCACCCGGACGGGCGCGGGGTGTTGCTGCGGATGGTCGAGGGCGCGGACGTACTGGTGGAGAACTTCCGCCCGGATGTGAAGGACCGGCTTGGCATTGACTACGCTTCGCTGTCGGCCATCAACCCTCGCCTGGTGTACGGGAGCATCTCGGGGTTCGGTCAAACCGGGCCGTATCGCGAGCGACCGGGCCTGGATCAGATTGCACAGGGTTTATCGGGGCTGATGACGGTCAACGGCGAGCCCGGCCGTGGTCCGATGCGGGTGGGCCTGCCGGTAGCCGATCTGACGGCCGGCTTCATGCTCGCCCATGGCATCGTCTGTGCGCTGCTCGAGCGCGAGCGCTCAGGCAAGGGTCAATGGGTGCACACCTCACTGCTGCAAGCCAACATTCGGCTGATGGAGTTTCAGGCCGCGCGCTACCTGATGACGGGCGAAGTTCCTGGCCAGGCCGGCAACTACCATCCGATCTCCGAGCCGACGGGCGTCTATCAAGCCAGCGACGGCAGCCTGATCATCCAGGCCGGTGGCCAGCTCATGTTCCGACGGCTGTGCGAGGCACTGGAAGCGCCGGAGCTGGTCCAGGATGCGCGCTTCGTCACCGGCAAGGAGCGGCTCAAGCATCGCCCGCAGCTAACGGTCGAAATCGAGCAGCGGCTTGCCAGCCGCACGGCGGCCGAGTGGGTGGCGCGCTTGACCGACTTTGGCGTGCCGGCCGGGCCCGTGCTGAACGTGGCGCAGTGCTTCGCGAATGAGCAGGTGCAGACGCTGCCGGTGGTTGCCGAGGTCGACCACCCGCTGCTAGGACACGAGCGGCTGCTGGGATCTGGCGTCAACATGGAGCGCACCCAGCCCGGGGTCTGCTCGCCGGCGCCCGAGTACGGCCAGCACACCGACGAGATTCTGGCCGAGCTCGGCTACAGCAACGACGAGGTCAGCCGTTTTCACCACGAGGGGGTGGTCTGAAGCCGTGGAACCGATTCTGGTGGAGCGCCGCGGGCGCGTCGGCCTGGTCACCTTGAACCGGCCCGAGAAGTTGAACGCGCTCAGCTCGGCGCTGGTGAACCAGCTCGAGCGCGCCCTGCACGAGCTGGACGATGACGATGACATCGGCGCGATCGTCATCACCGGCGCGGGCGTGCGCGCGTTCTCGGCCGGCGGTGACATGGCCGAACAGGTCGCCGCGCTCGAAGAGGACCGAAGCTTTCCTCGAGTGAACGCGTCGGCGGTCGTGTTCGCGGCCAGGAAGCCGACCATCGCCGCAATCCGCGGCTACTGTTTCGGCGGAGGCGCGCTCCTGGCGATCCACTGCGACATACGCATTGGTGGCGAGGACGCGCGCCTGAAGTTCCACGGCGCCAGTTACGGTCGGGCGCCTGGCGGCGCGGTGCTGCCGCGCATCGTCGGCGTGGCAAAGGCCAAGGAGCTGCTGTTCACGGGCGACGAGGTCTCGGCCAGCGAGGCGCTGCGCATCGGCCTGCTGAACCAGGTGGTGGCCCCCGAGCAGGTCGTCGAGACCGCCGTGGCGATGGCCGCGCGGATCGCGGCGAACTCGCCCGAGGCCATCCGCGCGCTGAAGGACGTCATCGATACCGCGCTGCCGGCAGACAGGGCGCTCGAGCGCGAGCACGAGCTGAATCGAGACATCGGCCGCACCGCCGACAGCGCCGCCCGCTTTCGCGCCGCGGCCGATCGGGTCATCGGTCGTAAAGACTGAACAACTAAGGTGCACTTCTACGCGTTCCACCTGATGCCCTGGCCGTATCTACCCGGCGACTTCAGCGCGACGCACGACACCGCCTGGGTGACCTGCGAGAACAACCTGTACGACGCCAGGCGCGGACACGAGGTCTACAACCGCTATCTTGACGAGCTGGAGCTCGCGGAGCAGCTCGGTCTGGACGGCGTGTGCGTCAACGAACACCACCAGAACGCCTACGGCTTGATGCCATCGCCGAACATCATGGCGGCCTGTCTGGCGAGACGGACCTCGCGCGTCAAGCTGGTCATACTCGGCAACGTCATCACCATTTACGACCATCCGCTGCGCGTGGCAGAGGAGATCGCCATGCTGGACGTGGTCAGCGGCGGGCGGGTGATTTCGGGTCAGGTGGTCGGTACGGGCAACGAGTTCTTCTCCTACAACGTCAACCCAACGTACGCGCGCGAGCGATTTCGCGAGGCGCACGAGCTGATCGTCAGAGCCTGGACCGAGCCCGGGCCGTTTGCCTG
>CBJLVJ010000622.1:0-2922 GCA_966426465.1 uncultured bacterium
GGTCGCCCACGCGGTAGATCAACACGCATCGCGCGAGATTGCCGTCACGCCCGGCGCGACCGGCCTCCTGATAGTACGCCTCCAGGCTGGGCGGTATGTCGCGATGGATGACGAACCGAACGTCGGGTTTGTCAATGCCAAGACCGAACGCGTTCGTCGCGGCAATCACCTGCACATGGCCTTCCATGAAGGCGGTTTGCACTCGTTCGCGGTCGGTCTTTGTACGTCGTCCGTGGTAGTAATCCGCGGAGATTCCCCATTGCTTGAGCCAGCCAGCCGTTTCCTCGGCCGCTCGGGTGGTGGCCGCATAGATGATGCCGGACCCGTGCATCACCTCCCGCAGCGATTCAGGCAGTTCAGGCGACAGCTCGCCCTCGAACAACTGGTGAAGGATGGTCCTGTCCTGACGCTCCTCCTCGACTCGAACTACTTCGAGGAACAGGTTGGGGCGATCGGTGTCCCGCACGACGATGTGCGGCTCGCGCATGCCCAGCTGCTCGATGATGTCTCGACGAACCCAGGGTGTGGCGGTCGCCGTCAACGCCAGAACTGGTGGTCGCCCAAGTTGTGCGATCGCCGATGACAGGCTCAGATACGCCGGCCGGAAGCTGTGGCCCCACTCGGAGATGCTGTGAGCCTCGTCGACCACGAACAGTGACACGCTCACTTCACGCAGGCGGTGGACAAAGTCGACATTGTCGAAGCGCTCGGGTGTGACGTACAGCAACCTGGTGTCACCCCGCGTGGCGCTATCCAGCGCCTCCTCCATCGCGCTTTCGGATTGGGCGCTGTTCAGTGCCCGGGCCTCCACACCGGTCGCGGCGAGCGCGTCGACCTGATCCTTCATTAGCGCCAGTAAGGGTGAGACTACGATCGAGAGGCCTGGCAGAAATTGCGCCGCGAGCTCGTAGACCACCGACTTTCCGGCCCCAGTTGGCAGCACCGCCAGTACGTCACGCTGCTCGAACAGGCTGCGAATGATCTCTTCCTGGCCAGCTCGGAACGAAGGGTGGCCGAAGCGTTCGCGGAGTGCCTCGAGGAGCGCCGCTCGAGGCACGTGGACCTTCGGTCGGTCGCGACTGGTCATGCGAGGCGGCGAGCCCAGGCGCAAGCCATGTGCCAGCTTTGTCAGGCCGGCGGCCTACTATCGACGCATGATCACGCGCATCCAATCGGTCACGATCTATGTGAGCGACCAGGACAGGGCAAAGGCTTTTTACACGCAGAAGCTGGGCTTCGCGGAGCGGCTGGACGCGCCGATGGGCCCGGACAGCCGCTGGGTCGAGCTGGCTCCTGGCAAAGGCGACACCAGCCTGGTGCTGGCCAAGCCGAACGAGGCGATGCCCGGCTACGAGCTGGTGAAATCGATGATCGGCACCTGGGCCACGTTCATTTTTGCCGTGGACGACATGAATGCTACGTACGAGGAGCTGAGTGGCCGCGGCGTCGAGTTCCAGGACCCTCCGTCACAACAGCCGTGGGGCTGGTGGGCGACCATCAAGGACCCCGACGGCAACACCATCGGGCTCCATAGCGACTGAGCCGTCTCGCTCGTCGCCGGCCGATCGGGTGTTGGAGCGTTCGTACCGCGGCCTGCGCATGTGGGCCGAGTCGTCCGCGCTCGGTGGCGCAGCGCGGCGCCTCTCGCTACCTACCGCCCCGAGGTCTTGACGCCGCCACTGCCTGTGGAGTAAATGTACGGACAATGCGAGAGGCCGCCCGCCTTCGCCTGCCCCGGCTCGCGCTCGGTATCGCCGCGTTCGCCCTCGGCAGTCTGGCCGGACTGATCCTGCGCCTGGCGCTGTTCGGGCTGGCCGCGCTGGTCATGCCGTACCTCGGCGCGCGGCTCGCCGAGACCCACGGCCCACCGCTGGATCCGGTGTATACCCGCGCCGCCATGGACAGCCTGGCCGATCTGCGCGTGCAGGGGCTGGCTGTGGCGGCCCCGCTGGGCGACTGGCTCCACTCGGTCCAACCGTCCCTGTTCGCTGACCCGTCGCGCGTCCACTGGGCCGTGGCCCGCATCGTGATCCAGCCCGGCAGTCCCGTGCTGGGGCGTCTGCTGGCGGCCGGCATCGCCCACGCTGGCGTGCTTGGCGCCGGCCTGCTGGCCGTCCGGTCGGGCTATCGGCACCGCCACGCTGGCCTGCTGATCGCCGGCGTGGCGATGCAAGTGCAGGTTGCGCTGAGCATTCTCGGCGCGCAACCCTCCGTACGTGAGCTCGAGGCGACCGGCGTGTCGTTCGCCCTGAATGCCATGCTGCCGTGGCTCGAACCGCGGAGCGCCGCCGTAACCAATTCGGTTGAGGGTGTCTGGCCACCAGCGGTGGCCGGCGTGCTGGTCGCCCTGGCGCTGTTGATTGGCTACGCGCCCGCCGTCATGGTCCTGCTGCTGCGCAATCGCCCTCGGCGGCTTGTCTGCGGTAGCGCGGCGCTGGTTATGCTCACCTCGGCGGCCTGCGCCGGCATCCTGCACCAGGACGCCTCGGCCGCCGAGCCGGTAGCGATGGAAGCGGTCGCCGCGGCCTTGGCGGTTGCCCCGAGCACCGCCAACACGGTCCCTATGCCGAGCCAGCCGGCGCCGACAAGCACGATCCAGCATGCGGCGATGACCAGCGACCGCGGGTTCGATGAGGCGTCGCCGGCGAGCGGACCCAGTCATGTGCAGATCGTCGGCGCCGACTACCAGTACCAGTACCTGGTCAACGGCGAGCCGCAGGTGATCAGAGGCATGGGCTTGAACACGCAGTACAGCCTGCTCATGAGTCCCGCCGAACGCGCCGCCCAGCTCGACCGTGATATGTCCGCGCTGGCAGCCCTGGGCGTCAACACTGTGCTGGGCTGGGACCCGGCCGAGTTCGACGGCATGCTGCTCGACGCCGCTCAGCGCTACGGCATCGGCGTGGTTCTGCCGTTCGACCT
>CBJLVJ010000623.1:0-2918 GCA_966426465.1 uncultured bacterium
GCCGCCCCGCGGAGAGAGCATCCTTCTGAACACGACGAACGTCATGGCCGGGGGGCCTCGAAGGCAGCCTGGACAGACAGAGTTGTGATAGACAGACTTGTCGTGAACGGCGCCAGCGGATTAACTTCGGCCGCGCCATGATCTACTGGTTCCACGTGGTCGGGACGTTCCTGATGCGCTTCGTGCCGGTGGCCATTGCCTATCGCCTGGTGGATTGGGGCACGCCACTGGTGCTCCAGGTCTTTGCTCGCGGACACCTGAGGCGCGCGACCGACAACATGCGCCAGGTCCTCGGGCCGCACGCCGACCCGCGCGAAGCACACCGCCTCACACGCGCCGCCTTTGCCAACTACGCCCGCTACATGGTCGACCTGGTGCGCCTGCCGCACCTCAAGTCGCGCGAGCTGATCGACAACATTCGCATCGAAGGCTGGGAGCACGTTGAGGCCGCCTACACCTACGGCAAAGGCGTGGTCTTCGCGACCGGCCATATCGGCAACTGGGACATGGCGGGCGCTGCCTTCGTGGCGCGCGGACACCCGGTCAGCGCGCTGGTCGAAACGCTCAAGCCGGCGCGCTGGAATGAGCGGGTTCAGCGCACGCGCTCGGCGGCGGGGGTCAAAGCGATCCCTATCGAGAACGGCCCGCGGGCCATGATTGCCGCGCTTCGGAACCAGGAGGGGTTGGCCGTGCTGGTCGACCGACCGCTCCAGGAAGACGGCGTGGCCGTGACGTTTTTCGGCCGGCCAACGCGCGTCCCGTCGGGCGCCGCGACGCTGGCGCTGCGCACCGGCTCGCCGGTGGTGCCCGCCGCGCTGGTGCGCGATCCAGAAGGCCGCGGTTATCTGGCTCACATCGGCCCGCCGATCCTCGGGCGTCGCGGTGATGACGCCACCGTGGTGATGCAGGGCATCATGAGCTGGCTGGAAGGCATCATTCGCCGCTACCCCGACCAGTGGTTCATGTTCCGTCGCATGTGGCCGTCGAGCGGCGAGTCCCCACTCTAACCACGCGGCTGCTGCTCGGCGTGCTGAACGCCGCGAGCGCGGCCACCGGAGTGTTGCCCCGCTATCCAGCGGGTGAGGCCATCAGCCGCCTGGCAGGCACGGCGTGGTACCTCAGCGCACCATCGGCGCGCGCCGCCGTTGGCGACAATCTGCGCCACGTGCTTGGCCGACAGCCGACTCGAGCCGAGATTGTGAGCGTGTTCCAGCAAGGCGCGCTCAACTACTGGGACACCTTCGCGATCCCGAGGTTCAGCCACGCCCAGATACTGGACCTGGTCGAGCTGCACGGTGTGGAGCACATTGACGCGGCGCGGGCGGCGGGGCGCGGCGTCATCTGCGCCTCGGCCCACCTGGGCAGCGTGGCGTTCGTGGGGCAGATCCTGCCGTCCCTGGGCTACCCGATGGTTGGCCTTCTGGAGCCGCTCGAGCCACCCGAGCTGTACGAGTTCTTTGCGCGCCAGCGACAGGCGCTCGGCAGTCGGCTGCTGCCGGCGAGCCCCGGCGCGGTGCGCGAGCTGCTGGCAGCGTTGCGACGCAACGAGGTGCTCGGACTGGTGACTGACCGCGACATCACCGGCGGCGGGCCAGTGATTCCGTTCCTGGGCGCGCCGACGCACTTCCCTGATGGCGCGGCCGCGCTGTCGGTGCGCACTGGCGCGCCCATCCTGATCGCGGTGGCGGTACGCAAACCGCGCGGCCGGTTCGAGGCGTGGATCGAGCCACTGCCGCCCGTGGCGCTGACCGGCGACACCAGACGGGACGTGCTCGCGCTAACTCAGGCCGTGGCCGAACGCCTGGGGTACTATGTCGCCAACCATCCGGAGCAATGGACCGTTTTCCAGCGGCGCTGGCCCGAAGCGCAGCCCGGGTGATGAGCGACACGCAGTGAAGCTTGCGCTCGTCTCCCCGTACGACTTTGCCTATCCGGGCGGCGTCACCGAGCACGTTGCCCATCTCGCGCACCAGTTCCTGGGCCGCGGCCACGAGGTCCATATCGTGGCGCCCTCGTCCGACGACGAAGCCGAGCCGGTCTCCTCGTTCGATGCGCCGGTCCACCGCATCGGGCGGGTGGTATCTATTCCCGCCAACGGCTCGGTGGCGCGTATCACGCTCTCGCTCAGATCGTACCTGCAGGCCAAACGGCTCCTACAGGAGCAGCAGTTCGATCTGATCCACCTGCACGAGCCGATGATGCCGGCGCTGCCGCTGACCGTCCTGCGGCACTCGAACACCACCAATGTGGGCACGTTTCACGCCTTTCGCAACAGGCCGCTGACCTATTTCTATGGCAAGCCGATCTTGCGCCCGTTCTTCCGCAAGCTCCACGGCCGCATTGCTGTCTCGAGCGCGGCGCGCGATTTCGTCGGCGAGTACTTTCGCGCGGACTACCGTGTCATTCCCAACGGCATCGACTTTCCGCGTTTCCACATGCGCTACCCGCCCCTCGAGCAGCTCGCGGACGAGCGACCAACCGTCCTGTTCGTCGGCCGACTGGAAAAACGCAAGGGTCTGAAATTCCTCCTGCGCGCCTGGCCGAAGGTGCTCGAACGGCACCCCAACGCGCGGCTCGTGGTGGTCGGGCGCGGTCGACCGCTGGAGGGTTATCGGCGCTTCGCCGCGCGGCAGGGCTGGTCGCCCGCCGACGTGGTGTTTGCGGGCTACGTGCCGGCCGAAGACCTGCCGCGCTACTACCAGTCGTGCGACGTGTTCTGCGCGCCGAACACGGGCCAGGAGAGCTTCGGCATCGTGCTGCTGGAAGCGATGGCGGCTGGCGCGCCGATCGTCGCTTCTGACATCGCCGGCTACCGCGACGTGGTGGCCGACGGCGAGCAGGGTCTGCTGGTAGAGCCGAAGAACCCGGGGGCGCTCGCCGACGCCGTATCGCGCTTGCTGGCCAACCCGGAGCTGCGC
>CBJLVJ010000624.1:0-2915 GCA_966426465.1 uncultured bacterium
CCGAAGATCGACAGGCCCTGCGCCGCGAGCGAGCGCGCGGCCACATGGATGACCGTCGAGGTCAGCTCACCGGCGATCTTGTACAGGTTGGGGATCATCAGCAACAGCCCCTGGGACGCGGTGAAGGTCGTCGTCAGCGAGCCGGTCTGGAGCGCGCCGTGGACCGCGCCGGCGGCACCACCCTCGCTCTGCATCTCGACCACCGACGGGACCGTGCCCCACAGGTTGGGCGTGCCTTCGGCCGTCCACTGATCGGCGAACTCGCCCATGGGCGAGGACGGCGTGATGGGATAGATGGCCACGACTTCGCTCAGCTTGTGTGCGACGTAGGCGCACGCCTCATTGCCGTCCAGGGTGACGAATGGACGGCTCGCGTGCTCGGTGTCGGCCGCCGCATGGGTCGGCTTGGGAGCAGTCAGCATGGGTGTGCGGCCTTCATAGCCTCCCGAGTGTCGGCGGTCCGGTTGCCCCTGACCCTACCCCCCAGGGTGGTCAGCGTCAGCGCCGGGGGTAGTTTGTCGGCACCTCACTCGCCGGACTCGCCGGTCGAAGACGGGCGCGCGTTGCTCAAGGAAGGCGTAGATGCCCTCGGCACAACCACCCACGCGGGTGGTGTGAGCCGCCCTCAGGCGTGCCTATGCTGGACTACTCGGAGAGTTGGGCGAGGCTGACGACGGCGATGGTCACGTTATCTGGCGGGCACAAGAGCGCGATCGAGCGCGTGGTCTCGCCCGGTCGCGCTCGCTTTGATCTCGCTACGCGATCCAAACTGAGTCGCGACGACGGTATCCGCCCGCCGGCACTGTGGGGACTGGGCGGACGGACGGTCGCTGACGGCATCGTCTGGCCGGAGAGCGAGCAGCAGCTTGTCGATCTGGTCCGTCTCGCGCGTGCGGAAGGGATTCCGCTCGTGCCGCGCGGTGGTGGCACTGCGGCGAGCGGTGGCGCGGTGCCGGCCGACGGCGGCCTGGTGGTCGACCTCAGCCGCCTGAGCGGCCTGGCCAAGCCGCATGCGGACGTTGCTGATGGCCAGGACGAGGTCGTGGTCGACGTGCTCGCCGGGACGGTGTGGACGTCCCTCGCGGCGGCGCTGGCCCCGGCCGGATTGGCGCCGCGGTTGTATCCGGGCAGCGCCCCGTTTTCAACGGTCGGGGGTTGGCTGGCGCAGGGCGGCGCCGGTATCGGCAGCTTCGCCTTCGGCTGGTTCGACCAGAACGTGGTGGGTGCGCGGCTGGTCGATGACGAAGGCCGGATACACGCACTCAGCGGAATCGACCTCGATGGCGTCTCGGAAGCGCAGGGCACCACTGGGATCATCACGCACGTGCGGCTGAAGGTCCGGCCAGCGAGCCCAATCTCCACGGTGGCGATCGCCTTTCCCGACCCCGCCAGCCTGGCCGAAGCGCTGCACCTGGCCACCCTGCGCGAGCTGCCGGTGTGGTCGGTCAGCTTCGTCGACCCCAACGGTGCCCGGTCCATCAATGCTGTGCGCTACGCCGGCGAGACGCAGCAGCTGCCGGCGGACGCCTTCGTGGCGCTCCTCGCTACCCCTGAGGTGGATCGCGAGCTGGCCCGCCTGGGCTTGCTCCGAATCACCCGGGTCACGGGGGGTCGCTGGCTGTCCCCAGCGCTTGCCCAGCGCGAGTGGGCCGCGCGGTGTCGTCCGCTGCGGCTGCAGCGACACGGTCACGCGACGGCTCCAGCCGACGTCGTGGTGCCCACTCCAGCGCTGGCCGCCATGCTGCACGACCTGCAACGCACGTTTCCGCGCGGCATGACTATCGAAGGCACGGTTGTCCGCGGTGGCGACACCGTCCTGCGAGCCTATCTCGATCCGGCCGAGCCCGGCGCCCGAGCCGGGCTCGGCCTGGGCTTCGCCCTGCGGGTGATTGGTCTGGCGGCCCGGCACGGTGGACGCGGCCTGACTACGGGCCGCTACTTCGGACCGCTGGCGAATGCGATCCTCGGTGCGCAGCGCGTCGAGCTCATACGTGAGATGCGCGCCTGGCAGGATCCGGCCGGCATTTTCAACCCTGGCAAAGTGGTCTTCGACAACCGTGGCCTCGGCCTGGCGGTGCAGCTGGCCGCGCACGTGCCACACGCCCGCGCCTCCAATTCCACGTCCTGACGCGGCCCACCGGCACGTCGTGCAACCGCGGCCAGCTCCGACCCATCGAGGGGAACCATGAGGGTTCGAGGCATGGGCCTGAGCTCCTTCCACTGCGGTGTTCGCACGCGGCGCTAGTGGCCCTCGACGCGACGCAGCAGATAGCGCAACAGGTGCACGTGTTTTTCGCTATCGCGGGCGATGGTCTCCAGCAGGACCGCGCACAGACCGTCATCCAGGTGGGGGTACTGCCGCGCGAGGTGGCGCAGGTAGCGCGCGCCCGCCTGTTCATCACGCACCAGTGTCCGCACGGTCGCCACCGCCTCGGGACTGGGCTGAATGCTCTGCGACTCGACTCCGCTCAGCTGTGTGGGGTCGGCTTCCTCCGCAAGGCGTTCGATCAGCTGTCGCAGCAGGATCTGGTGTCGTCGCGCGTCGTCGACGATCAGGCCCAGGAGCACGTGCGCGCGGGTGCTCCCGAGGCTCTCGGACAGACGCTCGCATTCGCCCAGGTCGTGGGCTTCGGCGGCGACGTGCGCTTCCAGCGCGCGAATGATGCGCTCCGAGAGCGGCGGCTCTGGCGTCGCGCCGACAGGGATCAGCCAGCCGTTCTGGCTTGGGATGGCTTCAGTGCTGGTCATGGGTTCACCTCTACAGCGCGTCCGCGCGGCTTGTCGGAAGCATGCGCCCTGGCTGCTGATGAGGCCACGCCCCGCGGGGTGGTCTGTCGACCACTCTTTTCGGGTAGGCCGCCGCACAGCCAGCCGAGCGCGCCTGGCTATCTGCATTTCTGTCTGCATTTAGTGTC
>CBJLVJ010000625.1:0-2908 GCA_966426465.1 uncultured bacterium
CGCGGTGGCGACGGCGGCATCTACATCCGCGTGAAGTGCAACGCCTGTGGCGAGGTCGTGCAGGCGCGCGTCAGCCCGACCTCCGAGCTTTCGGCGGTCGACGAAGGCGAGGGCTACTTCGTCCGCAAGGTGCTCGTCGGCCGCCAGTGCTTTCGTCCCATCGAGGTCAACCTGCGCTATGCCGACTTGCGCGGCACGGAGATCAGCCGCGAGGTTGTCGGCGGCACCTCGGTCGAGTGATTCGCCTGGGCCTGCTGGGTGGGACCTTCGACCCGCCGCATTACGGCCACCTGCTGGCCGCCCAGGAAGTCGCCTGGCGCCTTCAGATCGACCGCGTTCTGTTTCTGCCGGCTCGGCAGAACCCGTTGAAACGTGGCGAGCCCAGCAGCTCCGCCGAAGATCGCTGCGACATGGTCGCGCTGGCTGTCGCCGACAATCCCATCTTCGAGCTGTCCCGCCTGGATCTCGATCGGCCGCCGCCCTCGTACACAGCTGACCTGCTGCGCGCACTGGAGTCGCCAGAGTACGAGCTGTTCTTCCTGGTCGGGGCAGACATCCTGCCCGAGCTGCCGAAGTGGCGTGAGCCGCGGCAGATCGTGCAGTTGGCGCGCCTGGTCGTGGTGAACCGACCCGGCGCTCCGCGGCCCGACCTGGACCGCCTCGAGCGCTTGTTACCAGGCGTAGGCGAGCGCTCGGAGCACGTGCAGATCCCCGGCGTCGATGTGTCCTCGAGCGACATCCGCCGGCGCGTCGCCGCGGGCCGACCCATTCGTTACCTGACGCCACCGGCGGTCGAGCGCTACATCATGGATCGGGGCCTGTATCGCTCTCGCTCTCGCTGACCCACGACGGCTCGGCCGGCAGCCTGACCGAGAAGCGTGCGCCACGTCCGTCGGCGCGGTTCTCCGCCCAGGCCTGCCCGCCGTGTTCCTCGGCCACATGCCGCACGATGGCCAGGCCCAGCCCAGAACCGCCGTGCGCGCGGCTCCGCCCACGGTCGACGCGGTAAAAGCGATCGAACACGCGCTGCAGCGCGCCCGCTGGAATGCCTGGCCCGTCGTCCTCCACTTCCAGCAGCGCATCAGGCGGCCTGCGACGGATAACCACCCGGACGGCGCCAGGCCGCTCGGTCGCGTGACGGAGCGCGTTCTGCACCAGGTTGCTCACCAGCTGGCGCAGGCGCTCGTCGTCGCCGTGGACCAGCACCGGCTCGGCGTCGATGGCCACCCGCTCGCCGCCGGGCAGGCGACCGATCACCTCCCGACTGAGCAGGTCGAGTCGCAGCGGTACCCGCTCGAGCTGAAGCTCGCCTGAGGTCGACTCGGCCAGCAGCAGCAGATCGCGAACGAGGCGGGCCATGCGGTCGACCTCCTCGCGCGTCTCGGCCAGCACCTGGCTACGCTCGGCAGCGGGCAGCTCGCGTTCGAGCAAGTCCAGGTTGCCTCGCACGGTCGTGAGCGGCGTGCGCAGCTCGTGCGAGGTGTCGGCCAGAAGCTGCTGCTGCGCCTTGAGCACGTTGTCCACGCGCGCGACCATGTCGAGGTAGGTACGTCGCAAGCGGATCAGCGCGCGGCCGCGCGTCTCGATCATCCACACGGCCAGGACGACCGCGCCGAAGGCCACCACGGCGGCCAGGCCGAGCACCTCGAGGTCGACAATCACGCGCGCTCGCGCAGCGCGTAGCCGACCCCGCGGACTGTTTGCAGCAGTCGTGGGCGACCGTCAGCCTCGAGTTTGTCGCGCAGGTAGGAGATGTTCGCGTCGATGATGTTGGAGCCGCCCAGGTAGTCGCTGCCCCACACACCCCGAAACAACTGGTCCCGCGTGAGCACCTGGCGCGGGTGGCGCAGGAAGAACGCTAGCAAGTCGAACTCACGCGCGGTGAGGTCGAGTGGCTGGCCGCCGCGCCAGACTTCACGCGTCCCAGGGTCGAGCTCCAGGTCGGCGTAGGACAGGCGCTCGCTAGGGGGTTGCGGCGCTCGGCGTCTGAGCAGCGCGCCGACGCGTGCCAGCAGCTCTTCGAAGGCGAACGGCTTGGCCAGGTAGTCGTCGGCGCCGCTGGCGAAGCCGGCCACTTTGTCGGCCACCTGATCGCGGGCGGTCAGCATCAGGATGGGCACGTCGGCCCCCGCGGCGCGCACCCGGCGCGCAACTTCGAGCCCGTCGAGTGGCTCAGGCAGCATCACGTCCAGCACGATCAGGGCGGGTGGGCTGTCGCGCACGACGCGCAGGGCCGACTCGCCGTCTTCGAGCGCCTGGACGGTGTAGCCGGCCAGCGCCAGCCCGCGGCGCAGCATGCGCAACAGGTTGGGGTCATCGTCGACGACAAGGACGCTTTGATTTCTGGTGCTCACCGGTATGATCCGTGTGTGTCGTTTCTCGACCCGCAGACGATCATCTTGACGGGCGGGCTGATCGCGATCACCGCGATTATCTTTGCCGAGTGCGGCCTGCTGATCGGGTTCTTTCTGCCAGGCGACAGCCTTTTGTTTACCGCCGGCTTCCTTGCATCTCAACGTGTCGTGCCAAACCTCGACATCTGGACGCTCAGCATCCTGTGCGGCGTGGCCGCCGCACTCGGCCCGCTGGTCGGCTACTGGTATGGCCACCTGTGGGGTCCGCGCCTGTTCAGTCGTGAAGACTCGATGCTGTTCCGCAAGCAGCACCTGGTGCGAGCCCACGAGTTCTACGAGCGGCATGGTGGTAAAGCGCTGATTCTCGCCCGCTTCATGCCGGTCGTCCGTACGTTCGCCCCGGTGGTGGCGGGCGTGGCGTCGATGGACTACGGGCGCTTCGTGGTCTACACCGCCGTCGGCGCGGTGGTCTGGGCGGTCGGCATGCTGTGGCTCGGCTACTTCCTGGGCAGCCTCATTCCCGACGCCGGCAAGTACCTGGAATACATCGTCGC
>CBJLVJ010000626.1:0-2904 GCA_966426465.1 uncultured bacterium
CATCCGTAGAAACCCTACAGTCGGGCGCCAGCCCGTAGGCCAGAGTCGGCCAGAAATACGGTATTTCACCGGTCAGCTCCCGCCACATCCGGGCTCGGCGCGGGACCGAGCCACAGCAGGCTGGCCGTCCGGCCATCGTCGACCAGCATGGACGACACTTCCTCGACGATGCCGCTGTCGGGATTGAGCGCGAGGACCAGACCGGCCTCGCGCTGATCGCCTGTGAGCAGCGTCATGTCCACGGCAGCCGTGATCTCGAGCGGCGGATCGAACCGGACGACCACCGCGTGCTGGCTGTCCTGTACGGCAAGCAGGTAGCCGCGGCTGCCGACCTGCAGGTTTGGCGCGACTCCGGCGAGCGACGATACGTCCGTGAGACTCAGGGTCAGCCAGTCCTCCTCGCCGGCAGGCACGCCGATGACCAGCATCCCGTCCGGTGTGCTCAACGCGCCGCCGACGCCAGGGTCGATAAGCACCGTCGTCGTGACCGCCTCGAGCGGGGCGCCGTACTCGCCGTCTGAGCCAGGCACCGAGGCTGAGGCCGCCGGGCCGGGTGGAGGCGCCACGGGTAGCGATTCGGGCAGCACCCTGCTCGGCGTGTAGCTCAGCAGCGGAACGCTCTGCTGGGAACCACCATCGGCGCCGCCGAACGCGCTGACGGCATTGTTGGTGCTCGGCGCGCTCCGCGGGCTGCTCGATCGAGCGCTCGCCGACGGTTTCGTGGCCGTGCCACTCGGTGCGCTGCTGGTTGACGCACCAGGTGTGACCGGTAGGGCGCTGGACGGAGACGCAGGCGCAAGAACCGGTGCGCTCGGCTGAGGTGCAGGCACTACAACCGGCGCACTGGGCGGAGGCGAAGGCGCAATCACCGGCGCGCTTGGCGGAGGCGCGGGCGCGACAACAGGCGTGCTCGACGGCGGAGCAGCTGGGGCAGGTTTGGCTCTGGTGCACTCCGCCAGACCCGGCATACCCGCTGGAGCATTGGCCAGACACAGCTGCGGATGGTCGAACGGCTTCTGTTCGGTGCGCACCCGCTCGTCCGTCAGCGACTTCAGGAACGCCACCAGGGCCGCCTTGTCGTCGGCCGTCAAGCCCAGCGGCTTGATATTGGGGTCCAACTCGTTCTGGTTCGAACGGGCGAAGTCGCCCCCGCGATTGTAGAACTCGACCACTTCCTCCAATGTGCCCTGGCCACCGTTGTGGAAATAGGGTCCGGTCAGCTCTACGTTGCGCAAGCCGGGCACCTTGAACGAGCCATCCACCGCGAACCGGTCACACGTGCTGGTGGAGCTCACCACATGGTTACCCGGGCACTGCGCCAACAGCGGTCCCGCCGCGATGCCTTCGTCCGCGCGTGCGGCGATGTTCGTGATCGCCGCCTGGCAGGTGCCATTCGGCGGCGCGCACAGCCTGGTCAGCGACAACGGCTTCTTGAACGGGTCCAGCCCGCCAAGGCCCACGTCATCGCCCGTCGGGCGTACGCCAATGTTGTAGAACCCGTCGTCGTACACGGCGATGCCGTTGTCGCCCATAATCATGCGCTCGACGTACTCGCCACGATCGACGACGTTGCTTACTGCCGCGTTGGTCAGCTCCGCCCCACCGTGACACGCGATACAGCCTCCCTGTCCCATGAAGACTCCGAAGCCGCGCTGCTCCTGAGGCGTGAGCGTGCCGCTCCCCTCGAGGAATTTGTCGAAGCGGGTCTCATCGGCGATCAGCGTTTCCTCGTAGGCCTGAATGGCCAGTCCCCAGAACAGCGAGAAGTTGGCTTCCATCAGCGTAAAGTCGCTGCCTCCCTCGGTGACTGTGCCGGCGCTGCTCCACCACTTGCGAGCAAACGTATCCATGATCATGGCCGGGTAGCTCTTCTTCAGACCCCGACCGCCAGGCGCAACGTACGGGCCCAGCACGCTGTCGGTCGTCGAGACGGCCTGGTACGCCAGCGGGGTGAATGGCTCGCCGCCGTCCACCGCGCGGAGCATCTTCTTTCCGAGCAGCATGAACGTGCGGCCGTCACACGACATCTCTACCGAATTGTTGGGCGGACCCACCGCCTGCGAGGCCAGGCTGGAGAACGGAATCAGCACGCGAACCTGGTGCAGCGTGCCGTCGTCCACCCACGCTTTCGCATCCGGGTCGCGATCGCCGAATGGGTTGCGCGTGTTGAAGGCAAACTGCGCACGTCCGTCCCAGAAGTTGCGGTAGTTGAATGCCGCGTTGATCACCGTCGGCGTATTGCGCCCGGTCACCTGGCGGTTGGTGCCAAAGACCGCGTCCCCGAGCCGCGTGCACTTGTCGGCAGATCCGCCGGGCGCCAGTCCATCGAAGTGCGATTTGTAAAGGCCCTGCGAGCCCACCACGTCGTCGGTGTCGCGCAGCACGGTCGAGCGCGCATCGTCGGGATTCGCCAGCTTGTGGAACGGAAAGTCGGCAGGCTGGAGCGTCTCGCCCGGTTGACGGACGCTGAAGACGCCGTTGGCGCCCGGATTCAGCGCATTGGTCACGCGGTTGTCGGCGCCCGCGTGGAAATGACAGCTGGCACACGCCTGGGTGCCGTCACCTCCCACCTGCATGTCCCAGAACAACGCCTTGCCAAGCACGACCAGCTCGTGGTTGTTGACCACGAAGTCTGATAGATCCGGCCGCGGTACTGGTACCGATTTCAGCGGCGCCGGCGGCACGATTGGATGCGGTGGTGTCGGCTGCGCGAAGAGTGTGCCGGTCAGCACAGCCGAAACCACCGCCGCGCCGCCGGCCGCCATCAACACCGGTCCCCGGAACCGGAACAGACGAAGCCGGAGCGGTGATGCCCCGAAACGAACATCACGCGTTGCAGCCGCGAATCGCAGCATGCGAGGTCCCCCCTCTGAAGTTGCCCCGTCACGCTAAGCACGGATCGGC
>CBJLVJ010000627.1:0-2900 GCA_966426465.1 uncultured bacterium
CAGCGCGTTGGCGCGAGCGAGCTTGTCGCGCTCCGCCTCCATCTCCGAGCGCGCTGCGGCCAGATTGGCCGCTTCGCGAACGACGAACAACAGCGCCAGCAACGCCGCCATGGCCAGCAGCATCGCCCCGTCGCCGAGACTGTCGCCGGCCGCAAGCGGCAGCAGGCCAATGGGTGCGAGTGGCAGCGACAGCAGGATTTCCGGACGCTCTGCGCGGGGGTCCGCAGGCGTGCCGTCCAGCCGCTCCGCGAGATACCACAGCGCGAGGCGGCCACAGGCGAAAACGACTGAAAACACCAGCCAGCCCGGCAGGACACGGACGGCCTGCTCGGCGAAATGTGCGATCGCGAAGGCGATGACCAGATGGGCGGCGCTCGAGAGAACGCGTGGCCAGCGCACACCGCGGACCAGGTTGGTGACGATGGCCGCCCAGGCAAGCATAGGCAGCGCGGCGAGCCCGAAGCGAGCGTCGACCACGATGGCGGGCAGCAGCACCAGGGCGCCCCCCGCGCGGTAGGGCGCCAGGCGCACCGTCAGCAGCAAACCCACAATCACCGCCAACGCAAGCGGCGCATAGACCGGGTCGCTCGACGGGGCACTGCCCGGCAGCAGCAACAGAGCCACCGCGACCACACTCACGGCCAGCGTGTAGCGGTACGGGCCCAGCTTGTCTGCGGTCACAAGCCAGCTCGACATGTGCTGGCCCGTTTTACGCCACTGGCGGGTGTGCCAAAAGGCGCCGAAATCCAGCCACGTCGACCGCATGTCCCGGTTTGTGAACACTTCCCTTCTTGAGTCTTGCTTGTGCAAGCCGTGTGCGCGGCGGCGTCACAAAGTTGTAACTGGTTCGGCCTTCTCCCGGCCGCGCGCCCGCACTAGAACCCGGCATCTCCCGATAGGGTTCCCACCAATGGCCTTCGCTCTTCGTCAGTCCCGGCGCATCGACTCTCCGCGTGCTTCGACGCTCTGCCGTGTGCACACCTGTGCCCGCTGTCAGTCGAGCATCGCCACCAGCGCCCCGTGCAGCTTTGTCTCGTCCGTCGCGCGCGTCTGCCCCAGCTGCGCCAGCCAGGAGCAGGTGCTCAGCCGCTTGCCGATGTCGCGCCGTCCGTGGGGTGCTGATCTGGCTCGATCCCGCCGCCCTTAACCCCCCAAACAGCCCCTGGCGGGGTCCATACTGTAGGCAGCGATGATCGAAGTCACTGTCGCCGGCCTGGGTGTTGCACCCCCGAGCTCACTGCCGCTGCTACTCCTCAAGGAGCGGACCGGCGAACGCGTGCTGCCGATCGGCATTGGCCCACTGGAAGCCCAGGCGATCGTCATGCCGCTCCAGGGCATTCGCCCGCCGCGGCCGATGACCCACGACGTGTTCACCGAGATCATCGCCTCACTCGGCGCCCATCTGCGCCGCGTCGAGATCACCGACCTGTCCGACAACACCTTCTTTGCTCGCCTGACGCTCGAGTCGGCCGGGCATGAGCGGTCGATCGACATTCGTCCGTCAGACGCGGTCGCTCTGGCCGTGCGGACCGAAACGCCGATCTACGTCGCCGAGGCGGTGTTCGACCAGGCTGGCATCGTCGCGCCCCAGGAGGTCGAGGGCAGCGGGCAGGAAGGCGCCCCTGAGGCGCCGATCGAGGTCGACGAGTCGAAGCTGACGCCCTTCAAAGAGTTCATCGAGACGCTCGACATCGACGACCTGGGTCCAGGCGGCGGCGAGACCCGGGGCGAGCCGCGCGGTTAGCCGATCTCGATGGGCGCCGCCTCCGCGGCAACCTCGAATGGAGATCGCCAGAAGCGGTAGCCATCGACGGCAGTCCACTCTGACTCGGGGCGGCCGTCGAGACGGGCGCCGAAGCCAGTGGCCGGCGGCGGCTTGAGGTTCGCGCCGAGCGTTTGCGGAAAGACGCGAGCCAGCTCCTCCGCGTCCCATCGACGCGCAGCGCGGATCGACCTGGCCGGGTGGGGCTGCTCGAGCAGCGTGTAGCCGTAGCCATACGAGTGGAAAACCTGACCGTTGATGCCGCTCGCGGCGTCGCTGGCCAGAAAGACGACCAGCGGCGCGACGTTGTCCGGGTCCCGCTCGGTGTTCTTTGCCAGCTCGCTCGGCCATTTGCCGGTCTGCTCGAAGACCTGTCGCCCGCGCGGTGTCGAGTCGATCATGCGCGTTGCGCCGCTCGGCATCACCGCGTTGACGGTCACACCGTATTTGCCGAGGGCGTTGGCGGTGGACCACGTCAGGCCGAGAATGCCGGCTTTCGCCGCGGCGTAGTTTGGCTGACCGGCAGCGCCGAGGGCAGAGACCGAGGACATGCTGATGATGCGACCGGCCCGCTGCTCGCGCATGTGGGCCGAGGCCGCGCGCGTGCAGTTGAACGTGCCCTTGAGGTGGACGGCGATGACGGCGTCCCACTCGGCCTCGGTCATGTTGAAGATCATGCGGTCGCGCAGAATGCCAGCCACGTTGACCAGGATGTCGATGCGTCCGAACGTGCGCACGACCTGTTCGACCATATCGCTGGCATCGGCGAACGAAGCCACGTTGCCGCGGTTGACCTCGGCCGTGCCGCCGTGCGTCAGGATTTCATCCACGACCTGGTCGGCGGGTAACGCCTCCGAGCCCTCGCCCGACAACGAGGTGCCGAGGTCGTTGACGACGACCTTCGCGCCGGCCTGCGCCAGCGCAATGGCGATGCCGCGCCCAATCCCGCGCCCCGCACCCGTGACCAGCGCCGCTTTACCCTCGAGCATCCGCATGCACGTCCCTCCCTGCGTTGACGTTGCGGGCTGCGTCTGACGCCTCAGCCCGGGGCAGCGTACAGCGCCTGAAATGGGCCGATGTGCGGGTACAGGTCAGTCGCCAGCACAGCCAGGATCTGTCTCAGGTGATCCAGGTCGTG
>CBJLVJ010000628.1:0-2898 GCA_966426465.1 uncultured bacterium
GGAGCGCACCCGCGTTCGACTGCACTCGTTGGGCTTCGTGTTTCAACGCTTCCACCTGCTCAACCAGCTCACGGCATTGGAGAACGTGATGTTGCCGCTCGAGGCCGCTGGCTTCGGCGTGGTCGACCGCTACGCTCGGGCCAGCAGCCTGCTCGACTCGGTTGGTCTGGGCGACCGTCTCCAGTTTCGGCCGGCGCAGCTTTCGGGCGGCCAACGGCAGCGTGTGGCCGTCGCTCGGGCGGTGGCCAATGGGCCGGGCGTGCTGCTTGCCGATGAGCCCACGGGCGAGCTGCACACCGACGACAAGGCCCGCGTCCTGGAGCTCTTCCGCTCCCTGAACGCCCAGGGCCGCACGGTCGTCATCGTGACGCACGACCCTGACGTGGCGGACGTGGCCCGGCGGCGCATCGAGATCAAAGACGGGCGGCTGCGCGGGTGAACGCGTGATCCCCGGCCAGGCCCCGCCTCCCGATCTGGTGCGCAACGGCTCCGGGCCGCGACCGCAGTCTGTGCGCGGTCGTTTTCGCCGCCCCAGACACTGGCTCCGCTGGACGCTTGTGCTGCTTGGCCTGCTCGTGGTGGTGGCGGTCGTCGCGCGACAGGTCTCGACCGCAGCATCACCCGCCAGCCCCGCACCGCAAGCAGCTTCGAGCAGCGGGCGCCTGATCGCCCACGGTGTGGTGGCGCCGGTCAGCCAGGCGCGTGTGGGCACCCTCGGGGGCGGTGTTCTGCTTGGGTTGAGCGTGTCGATCGGCGACCGCGTCGAGGCGAGCAGCGAGCTTGCGCGCGTCCGCGGAGCGGCCGACGTCGAAGTGCTCACCGCACCTTTCGCCGGCACGGTCACCGGTCTGCTGGCCCATACGGGCGACACGCTCGTTCCCGGCGCCGGCGTCGTGATGGTGGCCGACTTGCGGCGTCTCCAGGTAGAAACCAATGACGTGGACGAATTTCTCATCGGCCGCGTTCAGCCTGGCCAGAGCGTTACCCTGCAAATCGAGGCGCTCGATCGGCGAGAGCTGACTGGCAGGGTGCGTACGGTTGCGCTCCAGCCTCAAGCCACGTCCGGCGGCGATCAGCACTACCCTGTGACCATCGACCCTGGTGGCATACCTCCCGACCTGCGGCCGGGCATGAGCGTTCGCGTCATTTTCCCCGACTGACGGTGGTCGAACACCACCGCTTGGCCAGGGTGTCGGCGGCGTTGTGGGCACTCGCGGGTGCCTTGATCGCCATGTACCTGGTTCTGTTCGCCTTGTGCGCGGCAGGCCGCCTGCTCCGACCAGCCGACGAGTTCATGTACGGCGAATCGTGGCTGCTCGACGGCGCGCGACAGATCGCCCGCGGGGCAGGCCTCTACACCCCGGCAGATGACCTGCCGTTGATGCACATCGCCTATACGCCGCTGTACTACGTCATCGTCGGCGGCTTGACCCGCCTGCTCGGCGACCACGGCTACACCGTCGGCCGCGCCGTGTCGTTGCTGGCCACGCTTGCCGGCGCAGCGGCGCTCGCCTGGTGCGTCAAGCGCCTGACGTGCCGCTGGTCGGTGGCCACGCTGGGCGCCGGATTGTTCCTGACTCAGAACCTGACCACACTGCTCTGGGCGCCGATGCACCGCGTCGACCCGCTCGCGCTTGGCTTCACGCTGGTGGGCGTTGGCCTGGCCATGGGCGGCCGGGTATCGGCCTCGGCTGGCATGTTCCTGCTCGCGCTGGCTACCAAGCAGACGTTCGTGGTCGCCCCACTCGCGGTCGCGTTCGCCCTGTGGCCGTGCCGCGCGCGGGTGGTTCGTTTCCTCGCCATCATGGTCGGTGGAAGCGTCCTGGGTGTCGGCCTCGGCCAGTGGCTGAGCGGCGGCTGGTTCCTGTGGCACACCGTCACGGCCAACACCAACGAGCTCGACCTGGACACCTTCGGAACGCTGATGGGCAGCTTCCTGCAGTTCAACGGTCTGCCGGTCCTGGCGGCCCTGGTCTCGACCGTGATGCCGGCCCGCCCGGGCGAGCGCCTGTGGCGTGTGTACTTCGTCGGCTGCTTGTTGACGTTGCCGATGATCGCCAAGGTTGGCGCGTCCTCGAATTACTGGCTCGAGCTCACCGCGGCCACCTCGGTCTTGCTGGCTGTCGCCAGCCACAAGCTGGCAGCCTGGCCCGCCGCTCGCCTCGTGGCGCCGACGGCGATCGCGGGTTCGTTGCTCATTGCACTGCCCGCCTACCAGGCGACGGCCGTACAGGCCAGCGGCGACCTTGCCGAAGTCTTGCAGCCGAGCGGCGCGCACTACCTCTCGCTGGTCGCCGATCGCGGTATTGCGCCCTACCGCGTCGAAAGCGCGTTCGTGGCCGAGATCGCCCGCGAGCCCGGTGACCTGCTCACCGACAACTCGGGTCTGGCGGTAGCCGCCGGCAAGCGCATCGCCTATGAGTTTCAGATCTTCCAGCTGCTGAACGTCGAAGGCTCCTGGTCCGATCGACCGATCCTCGCTGCCGTGGCCGCGCGACGCTTCTCGCTGGTGGCCCTCATGCATCCGCTCGATGGACCCGCCCAGGGCACCCGCTGGACGGCTACGCTGCGCGATGCGCTGACTGCCGCGTACACCCCCGTCGGAAGCCGAGCCGGTTTCTGGCTGTATCGGCCGCGCGCCAACTAGCCGCATCGCTCAGGCGGCGCTTTTCGCTCCGTATCGGTCAGGCGGCCGCCTGGGCAGCGCTTTTCGCTACCGCATCCTCAGGTAGCTGCCTGGCGGCGCTTTTCTCTGCCGTTGCGGCGGGCGCGCTCGCGCCGTATGGTCCTCGAAGCGGGGCATGCAGGCTGTACCCAACGTCGCGCCGCCGGCCGAGCTCGAACGCTCGCGCGTGGTGGCGATCATGCGCCGCACCGATCCGCGGCTGGCGTGCGAAA
>CBJLVJ010000629.1:0-2894 GCA_966426465.1 uncultured bacterium
CGCTGGGCGGACGTGGTGATCACCACCTCAGAGACGCTGTGCCAGGAGCGGCGCCAGTGGAACCCCAACACGCACTGGATACCCAACGGCGCGGACGTGGATCATTTCGCACAGCGCGTCGCTCCGGCTGCCGAGCTGCGTGATCTGCAGCGGCCGATCGTCGGGTTCGTCGGAGGGCTGTCTGAGTGGATTGACATTCAGCTTGTCCGCGAGCTGGCGCTCACACGTCCGGAGTGGACGTTCGCACTGGTCGGTCCGCCGACTATCGACGTCTCGCCCATCCGCGAACTGCCAAATGTAAGACTCCTTGGCCCAAGATCGTACGCCGACCTGCCCGCGTATCTCGCCGCGATGGATGTCGGCCTGATCCCTTTCCGACAGGATCCGGTGACGTACCACGCCGACCCGATCAAGGCGTACGAATACCTGGCGGCCGGACTCCCGGTGGTGGCCACCAGCCTCCCCGCCTTGCAGCGGCTCGACCACGTCGTCCGGCTGGCGGACTCCAGCCGATCCTTCGTGCATCAGATCCAGGCGGCGCTGGCCGAAGGCCGCGACACGCGAGGCGACGAGCGTCGCGCCGAAGCCGCACGCCACCGCTGGGCCAGCCGCTTCGAGCGAATCGACGCGCTCATTCGCTCAACCGTCCAATGCGCGTCCTGATCTACGCTCCCGCCGCGCGCATGGGCGGCGCTCGTGCGCACGTCCTCGGCGTCGTGCCGGAGCTGGCGGCCATCGCTCCGCAGGACGAGGTGTTGCTGCTCGCCCAGCCGGACCTGATTGCCGAGCTTCCGCCGCTGCCGCCCGCCTGGACCATCAAAGCTGAAGTCGCCCAGAAACGTGGCTTCCTCGGGCGACTCGCCTGGGAGCAGCGGACGCTTCCGCGTGTGGCGGCCGCCTGGCGAGCCGATGTCCTGCTGTCATTCGGGAGTTTCGTGCCACTCCGATCGCCCTGTCCAACCGTGCTGGAGGCAGGCAACGCCCTGCCGTTCACGCGCACCTACTGGCACGTGCTGAGGCGGGAGCCGGCCCGACTCCAGCTCGAAGAATACGCGCGCTGGCTGCTGCTGCGCGCTTCGCTCCGCGCCGCCACGCGCGTGCTGGCTCCCACCCGCGCCATGCGGCAGGATGTCGTGAACGTGCTGCCGGAGTTGGGCCCGAAAATCGACGTCGCGCTGTGGGGCGTCGCGCCTGTCTTTCGTGCCGTTCGCTGGCAGGATCCATCCGGCGATCTGGTGCTCGGCGTCTCGAAGCACGGCATCAATAAAGAATTCGACGTGCTGATCGCCGCCCTGCCTCACCTGCGGCGGACGTACCACGGTGTGCGCCTGGTCCTCACCGGCACACCCGATGAATCGCGCTGGTCGCGGCGAAGCGTGGCGCTGGCCGAACGACTGGGTGTGCGCGACCGGGTGTGCTTTGCGGGTGACGTCCCGAATGCTCGCGTCCCCCACCTGGTCCAGCAAGCTCGCCTGCTGGTGTTTCCGACCTGGTGCGAGTCGTTCGGGCTGCCGCTCGCCGAAGCGCTGGCGATGGGCGCACCTGCCGTCGCGGCTGACATTCCCGCGTGCCGTGAAGTCGGCGGCGATGCGGCGTGGTACTACGCTCCCGGCGAAGTCGCTTCGATGGCCGCCGCCATCGACGACCTGCTGCGCTTTCCAGAGGCGACCGCCGGCATGGCCCGCGGCGCACGCGAGCGCGGCAAGCAGTTCGACTGGCGTGACAACGCCGTCGGTGTGCGCCAGACGCTCCAGAAAGCGCTCCGGTGACGGCGCCCGTTTCAGTCCTGGTGCCGACACTCGACGAAGAGCTGAACCTGCCCGACTGCCTCGACAGCGTGCGCTGGGCCGACGAAGTGTTCGTCGTCGACTCCTTTTCGCACGATCGGACCGTAGACATCGCGCGCGAGCGGGGTGCGCAGGTCGTCCAGCATCCGTTCGAAAGCTATTCGCGTCAAAAGAACTGGGCGCTGGACACACTGCCATTTCGCAACGAATGGGTGCTGATCCTCGACGCGGACGAGCGGGTTTCACCGGAGCTGCAGTGCGAAATTCAGTCGACCGTGACCGTGGCTGACTGCGCTGGCTACTACCTGAACCGGCGGGTGATCTTTCTCGGCACATGGATCCGTCATGCTGGCTGGTACCCCAACTGGAATTTGCGCCTGTTCCGCCACCAGCTCGGACGCTATGACGGTCGCGAGGTTCACGAGCACGTCGTCCTGAACGGTCCGGCGGGCTACCTTCGGCACGACCTCCTGCATCTGGACCAGCGCGGTCTGGAGGCATTCGTCGCCCGGCATAATCGCTACTCCACGCTGGAAGCGGCCGCGCGCTTCAAAGCCGAGCGCGACGCGCCCGATCGAGCCCGTCTGCCGCTCAGCTTGCTTGCGTCTCCCGTCCAGCGCAAGCGGCTGGTGCGCGAGCGTGTGTGGCCGCGCATTCCAGCCAAACCGCTGGCGCTGTTCGTGTACATGTACGTGCTGCGACGCGGTTTTCTGGATGGACGCGCGGGTCTGGCACTGTGCGTCTTCCACGCCTTTCAGGAATTCATGGTCGGACTCAAACTGGCTGAGCTGCGGCGACTATCATCGCAACGGTCTGGCGTATGAAACAGGTCTTGCAGTACCGTCGCTCGGGCGCTACTCGCGTGGTCGATGTGCCCGCCCCGTTGACGCCCGAAGGTGGCCTGCTGGTTCAGAACCACTGGTCGCTGATCAGCCCGGGCACGGAGCGGATGCTCGTGGAAGCGGGTGGAGGCAACCTGATCAACACCGCCCGGCAACGCCCAGACCTCGTGCGACAGGTCCTGGACAAGGCCGCCCGCGACGGCATCAGCGCCACCGTTGAAGCGGTACGCGGCCGGCTCGACGTGGCCATTCCGCTTGGCTACAG
>CBJLVJ010000630.1:0-2891 GCA_966426465.1 uncultured bacterium
CCACCAGACCGGACAGGGAATTCAGGCGACGGATCTCGAGTTCATGCTTGCTGAGAGTCGCACCCTCTATCAGGCGCTCGGCGGCCAGACGCCGCCCGAGCTGGAGCCGTATGCCGAACGGGCGCGGCGCCAACTCGAGCTGGTGGAGCGTTTATCCACGCGTGAGCTGCTACAGAGGGTCGAAGAGACGCGCTTGAGGATCAAAAGGGAATTGCTCCAGCAGCGCATCAGCGACATCAGATCACTGGGCGACGAGGCGGAAGTACGCAGGTTAGTCAGTCAAATGGTCGAGTTGGCTCACGCCATTGATGCGATCGATCGACAACTGTCGCCCGAACGGGAAAGTGCAGGCACCAGGTGACCGCGGAAACAGAATCGACGATTCCCGGCGAACAGAACAGCGCACCAGGCTCACCCGAAGACGTAGATCCCGCGACGCTTACCAGCGCATGGCTGACCGGTCCACATCCGGCCGCGCTCGCCGAGATCGAGGTACCCGAGGAGATCGAGCCACCCACGGCGGTGGTGACGCGCACAGAGGGCGGCGATGGGTATGAAGACCACGTCCGCATGTATCTGCGCGAGATCGGCACCGTCCACCTTCTGACCTGGGAGGGGGAAAAGCGCCTGGCGCGCGCCATGGAAGCGGGCACCTACTTGCAGGACGTGATCCGCCCGGCGGCTGAGGTCGACGCAACGGCGACCGTTCGCGCGATGTACGTCGAGCTGTACCGGCGCCTGTCAGCGGTCTACCGCTTCGCCATCGCAAATGCGCAGCTCGAGACGGGATCGTCCGACCCGTGCGAGGCGCTGCAGCGGGCGGCTCGGCTGGCCGACATCGACCCCGAGCACATGCGGGCCGTGGCCGAGCTGGCCGAGGGCGACCTCGACGTCACCGAACGTGGGCTCGTCGAGGTCTCGATCATCAGTCACATCCTGCCCGAGGAAGTGGTGCGCTGGTGCGCCGACCACGACCGTGAGGGCGACCTGCCGGACACGGCGGTGTTCGATTCAGACTTCCTGGGCAGTGCCGACCCGGACGTTCTGGACGAAGCCCTGGCGCAGGTCGAATACGAGTCCAATCGCGCCCGCCGCGACCTGATCGAGGCCAACCTGCGACTTGTCGTGTCTGTGGCCAAGAAGTACGTCGGCCGCGGCATGTCGCTGTTGGACCTGATTCAAGAGGGCAACATCGGCCTGATGCGCGCGGTGGAGAAGTTCGAGTTTCGCAAGGGCTACAAGTTCAGCACCTACGCCACCTGGTGGATCCGGCAGGCGATCACGCGCGCCATCGCCGACCAGGCGCGCACCATCCGCATCCCGGTGCACATGGTCGAGACCATCAACAAGCTGTCGCGCATCTCGCGGCGACTCGAGCAGGACATCGGCCGCGAGCCGGCCGACGAAGAGCTGGCCGCCGAGCTCGACCTTGCCGCCGACCGCGTGCGCGAGATCAAGAAGGCGGCCCAGGAACCGGTCTCGCTCGAGATTCCTGTGGGCTCCGAGGACGATTCGCACCTGGGCGACTTCGTGCCCGATGAAGCCTCGCTGAGCCCCGCCGACGTGGCCACGCGCCAGATGCTGAAGGAGCAGATGGACGACGTTCTGGATTCGTTGACCGGCCGTGAACGGCGGGTGCTGCAGCTCCGCTTCGGCCTCGAAGACGGCCGCCAGCGCACGCTCGAAGAAGTCGGCCGCGAGTTCGGCGTGACACGCGAGCGCATCCGCCAGATCGAAGCCAAAGCTTTACGTAAGCTTCGCCACCCCACCCGTTCGCGCAAGCTCCGCGACTACTTCGACCACTAGCGTTCTTCCGGTCAAGCCCTTCCTCGCGCTAGGATGGATCCACGCCAATGCAGGTGTGGAGCTTTGCTTCCGGCAGCGATGGGAACTGTTACCTGGTGGAGAGCGAGGGGACGGCGCTGCTGGTGGAGTGCGGGCGGCCGTACGTGCAGGTGCGCGATTTTCTCGAGGCCATCGGGATGGCCGCCGACAGTTTGGCGGGTATCGTGCTGACTCACGCGCACGGAGACCACTGCCGTTCGGCGCGCTATCTCTCGGCCACCCACCGTGTGCCGATCTTCGCTTCACGCGGAACGCTCGGCGCCTTGCGCCTGGAAGACCCCGCGCTGGCCAGGCCGATCGAGTCGGGCAAGACCTACCCTGTGGGTCAGATCGACATAACTTCATTCGCCGTACCGCACGACTGCCGTGAGCCGCTCGGCTTCCGCTTCGAAGCCGGCACAGGCCGGGCGACCATCGCCACCGACCTGGGCTGGGTGCCGCACAACGTCGCCCGTCAGTTCCGCGAGGTCGATCTGCTGATCCTCGAGGCCAACTACGACCCGCACCTGCTGCACACGGGAAGCTACCCGTACTTCCTCAAGCAGCGGGTGGCCGGCACCTACGGTCACCTGTCCAACGCGGCGGCCGCCGAAGCCATCGTGACGTGTGGTGACCGTGCGCCGCGCGCGGTGTGGCTTGCCCATCTGAGCGAACAGAACAACTCGCAGAAGCACGCGCTGCAGACGGTCAGCCGAATCCTGCGCCGCCATGGCCTGAGCCACGTGCAGCTCAAGACCACCCATCATCGGCGCTCGAACCTGCGCTGGTCGAGCAACCTCGCCCGCGAACGCCAACTCCCGCTCTTTACCTAGTCCTCGCGTTAGCATCCATGCACATACATGGCGCCGCGTTCGAGTGATGAGATTCGCGCCGAGTTCATCGAGTTCTGGCGCGCCCGGGGCGGTCATCTACAGCCCTCATCCAGCCTGATCCCGTTCAACGACCCGACGGTTCTGCTCACGACTGCCGGGATGCAGCAGTTCGTGCCCTACTTCCTGGGCCGCGAGCGCCCGCCGCACACGCGCTACGTCTCGGTGCAGAAGTGC
>CBJLVJ010000631.1:0-2888 GCA_966426465.1 uncultured bacterium
CGCTTTTCGTGGCGCGGCCGCACCGCGGCCGCCGCGCGCGGCTGAGTCCGCCCGCGCGTCCTACGCAAACACCGGCTGGCATGCACCATGCGTCCGCCCTGCGCGAAGGAGGCTGTCGCGTCGATGGCGGGAGCAATCGTCTGGCATGGAACGAAAGATGAGCAAAAGCGTCTAACCAACGCAGTGGCCCGCCATTGCAGTTGCGAGGTCGGCATGATGGGCGTGCGCGTGAAGGTCTGCCCATCCCACCGCATGCTGGCCGAGGATCAGCGCGTGCTGGACGGGTTGCTGTTCGCACGCCGGGACGCGCGGCGGCTGCGCGACCAGGAGTGGGCCGCCTGACGAACCGTCAGGCCCAGCGCCCACTGCGGCCCGAAGGTTACGGCCCGAAGGCCAGCCGAGCGTCCTCGGATGAGCTAGCTCGCAGCGAAGGCGTGGCAGGCCACGCTTGCTTGTGGTCCGGCTCCTCGGCGACCACGGCCGGGTCAAAGCGCAGGATCGCGTAGCCGGCGACCGCCCCAGCCCCGAAGCCGGGGGCGAAGATCCTCAGCGGCCGATCGATGACGCCGTCGCGCGCGGCGTCGAACAGCGCGAGCGGAATACTGGCCGCCGAGGTGTTGCCCACCCGAGCGATATTGAAGTACAGCCGGTCGGGTGAGACCCCCGCAGCCTGGGCCAGTTTGACCACCATGGTCTGATTCGCCTGGTGGGGCACGATCAGCTCCACTGCGTCGAGCAGCGATCCGGGCGCGCCCTCCGGGTGCGGTAGCTGCCGCAGCTCGTCAATCATCTGATTCAGGTAGCGCCCGGCCAGCGCGCGGACCTCTGGCCCATACACGGTGATATTGTTGTCAAACGCCGGGTTCGGCCAGATGATCGAGTCGACCTCGCTCATCGGACCGCTCGCGTACGTCTGGAGCACTTCGACGTCCGGCGCCGCGCCCGACGCCGCCGGTCCAATGACGAGCGCCGACGCGGCATCGCCGAAGATCATGCGCGACGGCCGCACCGTTCCGATCTTGTCCGAGAACTTCTCGGCGCACACCAGCAGCACGGGCCGCTGGACCTCCTGAAGCAGGCGCACTGCCTCGGAAAGACCGTACGGCATGCCCGCGCAGGCCGCCACCAGATCATACGACGCGTGCGTCTGGTAGATACCCAGCTCGCCTGAAAGCCAGGTGGCCATCGACGGCAGCAGGCGCGTGTTGGTGCACGAGCAAAACAGGAGCGCGCCAATTTCGCCGGCGCCCCGGCCTGCTTTTTCCAGCGCGGCGCGACACGCCAGCAACGCCATCTGGTCCAGCCCCAGCTCTGTATAGCGACGGGTCTCGATGCCGGTCTTGTCGCGAATCTCGTCGGCGCTCATGGGCGACCAGTTGTAGGCCGAATTGCGGATCAGGTCGGCGTTGGTACATTCGACCTCACCCCTGTACACCGCCAGTGACTCGATGCGTGGCAGGAGCTCGAAACGTTGTCTGACGTCCAGCGCCGCGAACGGCGCCACCGGCGGACTGCACGGCAACGGTTCGGGCGCCTGTGGCCGGGCGGCCGCCTGACCTCTGCGTACGCGTCGAATGAATTCGCGCACCTCGTCGTCGCGCGGATAGAGCATGACCACGAAGTCGTCCGGACCGAGCGAGCCCACGTCGCGCAACTGCGTCTGGGCGCGGTCCCACGGGTACTGGTTGTGGACGACCATCGCCTGACGCAGCAGCGCCTCCAGCTCCGGCACTGGATGGTCACAATCGACCATCTCCTCGAACCTGTATGTCGGGAAATCGGGGTCATATGCCGCCAGGACCGTCGTCAGCTGGCCAGCGTCGGCCAGCGCCTCAGCCACGCTCGGCGGAATGGGCGGTAGCTCCGTCGCGTGGAAACGGCGGTGCCGAAAAACGTCGAACAGCATGCCAAAGATGCGGTCCTCCGTCGGGGCATCCCACGTGGCGGGCAGTCCTGAGTAGCAGGACTCGATGGCGGAGACTTTGCGCTCGCCCTCGATCCACGGCGTGAAGACCGGCAGGAAGGCATCGTCGCGCCGGTGGGGCACGTCTCGCCAGCGTGTCGGCCGCCGCTCGTACATGGTGATCGTGTAGCGATCCACCCACAACAGGTTGAGCGCCAGGTCGCGCAACAGCTCGTAGCGACCGTGGTACGCGCCCGACTCGACGCGTTCGAGCAGGTCTGTGCCGGTGGGCGCCTTGGCGTCGAAGTCGCGATGGATCACCGCCGCCAGCTGCTCGAGACTTGCGAACACCGAGAAGTCCAGCGACGGCAGGAAGTTCGATGGGAACACGACGCGGCCGGCGCTGTTGCGGATAAACGGCTTCACGTCATTGGACCGCCTGTTCCACGTCCGGGTCGAGCGTGACGCGCCACTGGCGAAGTGGTCCAGCCATGATATTCAGATAGTACAGGTCGAAGCCGGGCGCGGCCGAGACCGGATGGTAGCCGCGCGGCACCAGCACGCAGTCGCCGTCGCTGACCGCGATGCTCTCGTCAAGGCTTCCGTCGCGGGTATAGACGCGCTGGATGGCCCAACCTGCCGGCCGCTTGAGGCGGTGGTAGTACAGCTCCTCCAGGTAGGTCTCGCGCGGCGGATCGGGCGTATCGTGTTTGTGGGGTGGGTAGCTCGACCAGTGGCCAGCTGGCGTCAGCACTTCGGTAACCAGCAGCGTTTCGGCCGGCTCCGCCTCCATGAGAATGTCGTGGATGGTGCGCTCCATGCTGCCGACGCCGCGCGTCGACACGCGCACCTCAGCGGGCGTGATGAGCCGCGGGACACGGGACTCGCTCGAGGCCGCGACTGGACCGGTGCCGATGGCCAGCTCGACCCCATCGCCGAGCGCCTCCAGACGGTAGTCGTTGTCCACGGGAACGTAGAGCGCGTG
>CBJLVJ010000632.1:0-2888 GCA_966426465.1 uncultured bacterium
CGAGCGTCACTCCTCAACCTGAGGCATCCACGGAGCAAGTACAACCATGATCAAGATCGTCGGCATCATCGTCGCGGGCATCGTGATCGGCGCCGGCGTCGCCGCGGGCGTCGTGACCGGCTTCATTCCCGCACCCATCGGTCCCGCGGCTGAAGCGCGCGCCGCGGCGGACAAAGCCAAGCCGCCCGTGACCGTCATGTACCCGACCAAGGAACGTGTCGTGAACCTGTCGGACAAGAGCGCGTCGAAGTACCTGAAGGTGGCGCTCACCCTCGAGTTCGTTGACTCGAAGCTCAAGGACCCGCCCAAAGGCGCGGCGGTGACCCAGCAGCAGAGCGAGTTTGCTGCCGAGATGAGCCCGTACAGCGCGATGATCGAAGACGCGCTGGTCACAACGCTGTCGAGCAAAGCGTCGTCCGACCTGCTCAAGGCCGACGGGAAAGAGCAGCTCAAGGCCGACCTGATCAACAACGTGAACCGCGCGCTTCGCGACGAAGAAAAAGTGGTGAACGTCTACTTCACGTCGTTCATCATCCAGTAGCTGCTCGCCCGTTCGGATCGGCCGTGGCTCGCAAGACGGTACTACCGACTGGACCAGGTGGGTCGCGCGACTCTCTCTGGGAGCCCGTGGCTGTCGATATGGTGCGCACACAGGTAAACGCTGGATGAGTAAGACCCTTTCTCAGTGGGAGATCGACGCGCTGCTGAACACCGTCGGCAGCGATGAGGCGGCCGCGGCGCCAACAGGCGGCCTGCAGCTGGTCGCCGACCGACAGATCAAGCTGTACGACTTCCGCCGCCCGGACCGCTTCTCGAAAGAGCACATCCGGGCCATCCAGAACATCCACGAGACGTTCGCCCGCGTGACCGCGTCCTCGCTGAGCAGCTACTTGCGCTCGTCCACGACCGTGTCGCTGTCGTCGATCGAGCAGTGCGTCTACGACGAGTACATCCACCAGCTGTCGAACCCGACGCTGGTCAACCTGATCGAGCTCCAGCCGCTGGCAGGCCGCATCGTGGTCGAGATGAACATGAACCTCGGCCTGGCCATGCTCGACCGCATGATGGGCGGCAGCGGCCACATGAGCATGCGTCGCACTGAGCTGACGGACATCGAGATGGCGCTGGTACGCAGCCTCGGCGCAACGATCAGCGCCGGTCTGCGCGACGGCTGGACGGCGGTCGCCGACCTGCAGCCGGTCCTGGTTGAAACGGTGCTGAACGCAGACCTGGTCCAGGCAGCACTGCCCGGCGACATCGCTGCCCTGCTGCTGTTCGAGGTGCACACCCTGGGCATGAGCGGCACGATCTCGATCTGCGTGCCCCACCCGGTGATCGAGCCACTGATGGACCGCCTCAACACCCAGGCGTGGTTCTCGTCGTCGTCGCGCAAGAGCGGCTCTGAGGACGATCGTATGAAGCTCGCCGACGGTCTTCGCGGCGCGCGCCTGCCGATCGGAGTTGAGCTGGGCTCGACCACCATCACCGTAGGCGAGCTCCTGGACATCCGCGAGGGCGACGTGATCCGACTCGACCGCGGGCTCGACGCCGAGCTCCCGGTGCTGGCGGGCAAGCGCGCGCGGTTCCTCGGCCGCCCCGGCACGCTGGGCGGCAACCGCGCGGTGCAGATCACCGGCGTTCCCGCCTCGCTACTCGAGCTGCTGGAAGAAGTTGCCTGACCCCCAGGCCACCCCAACCGACCACCATCACTGACGCAAGGACGCACCATGCCAGCCAGGACCAACGACCAGAACCCATTCGCTGACGGCGACCTCAACCAGGAGCTGATCGATCAGATGCTCAACGGCAGCGCCGTGGCCACGACAGGTGCCTGGGACGACCACACGCTGCAGGCCGAGATCGACGCGGCGCGGTCGGCGGCTGGCGTGCTGATCGACGACGGCCCGTCGCGCCCTGGCCCCGAAGCCGGCCTGTCTGGGCTGAGCCAGGCGGCAACAGCCGTGCACCCGGTGCAGTTCATGCCCCTGTCGCCTGAGGCGCCCAACGCTGATCCCGCACACGGCATCGAGCTGTTGATGGACGTGGCGCTCGAGGTCAGCGTCGAGCTTGGTCGCTCGCACATGTCCATCGGCGAGATCCTGGCGCTGCGGACTGGCAGCGTCATCGAGCTCGACAAGCTGGCGGGCGAACCGGTCGACGTCTCGATCAATGGCACGCTGATCGCGCGCGGCGAGGTTGTCGTGGTGGACGAGAAGTTCGGGGTTCGAATCACTGAGGTGGTCAGCCGATCGCGACGGATGGCCACCGTTGGCTGAGCGCCCGGTACGCAAGCGTGCGGTGGCTGCCTCGGGCGCGGTCTCGGGCGAAGCACCGAAGCGCAAGGGCTTTCGTGTCCCACCCACCGCGCCCGAAGAGGCGCCGACCGAGAATTACGCGCTTCGTTTGACAGAAGCGCTCCAGGCAATCTCATCGGCTCAGCCCCCCGCTGCGCCGGCGCCCATCGACACGAAGGCTGCACATGCTGCTGCGCCGACGCCGGTCGACACAAAGGGTGCACGTGGTGCTGCGCCGGTCCCAGTCAACACAGAGAGCGCACGGGGTGGGCCGCTGGCAGCGCTCGACCGGTTGCCACCGATACGCCTGCCCCTCGGGCCGCCCATCCCGTGGCGGCTTGGGCTGCCAGCCCTGGTCGCGTTGGTCGTGCTCATCGGCGTCATGAGCCGTTCGTCGGCGCAGGCCGATACGCCCGGCGTCCAGCTACCTGCCCAACAGACCTATCCGGTCCAGAGCGAGGCGCCGCTGTTCACCAGCTCGCGGCAAGCGCAGGCGCCCCAACCGTCTAGCGCGCAGCCGCTCGGCGTTCCCGAGTCGAGTGGCCCAGGCTTCGATTTCTTCGACATCGGCATCAAGCTCGCGGCCGTGCTGGC
>CBJLVJ010000633.1:0-2883 GCA_966426465.1 uncultured bacterium
CGGCATCAGGGTGGTCGACCATGTAGTCGAAAACGGTCGTACACCCGTAGCGGAGCGCCTCGACGCAGCCCAACGCCGCCGCGACGTAGCACATGCGCGGCGTCAGGTGCGGGATGCTGGGCAGCGTGCAGGCGTCCAGCCATTCCATCAGCTGCAAGTCGTCGCCGAGTCCCTTGAGCAACGTCTGGTAGAGATGGGTGTGGGTATCCACCAGGCCCGGGAACACCAGCGCGCCATCAGCCGCCAGCGTGCGCGCTGCCTGGAAGCGCGGCTCGAGCGAGTCCCGCGACCCGATGTCGACGATCGTCTCGCCCGACACGGCGATGGCTCCGTCGGCAATGACCAGTCCATCGAGCCGTGCGGTGACGATCGTCCCACCAAGGACGAGCAGATCGACCTGCTGCGTCATCTCGACGTGCTGCCCGCCGGCTCAGGACCTTCGAAGCTGGCGATCTCCTCGAGCACGCCGGCCAGTTTCTCGACCGTGGCGGCGACGTAGGCACGACCCTTCTCAGCGCTCGCACTGCGCGGGTTGCCGAGCACGCCGACCGCCGACAGGTCGGCCGTCAGCCATGAGAATCCAACCGGGCCGCGCACGGCCAGGTGGCGAATGCCCTCGGGCATGCGCGGATAGTCGCCAACGCCGTTGGCTGCCGTCCGCTCCATGTGCACCAGCTCGGGCGCCAGCGCCAGCACCCACGAGGTCTCGCTCTCGCCGGCGTGCATGCCCCAGGCGTTTTCATCGGGGTCGGTGACCATGTCGGGCAGGCCCATGCGCGAGATCATGATGCTGAACAACTGCATCCCGGTCTCTTCGTGAATGTCCCGGGCGATGTAGTCCAGTACCGGCGGGTTGCCGCCGTGGCTGTTCAACAGCACCAGGCGCTTGAAGCCGGCGCGCGCCACACTCAGGGCGATGTCGCGCACGACGGCCGCGAGCGTCTGCGCCGACAACGTCAGGGTGCCGGCGAACGATCGGTGCTCGTTGCTTTTGCCGTAGGACAGCGGCGGCACCACCCACACCTGCACGTCGGGACTCAGGCGCTCCAGGGCCATGCCCAACAAGGTCTGACCCAGCAGCGAATCGGTGATGCAGGGCAGGTGCGGCCCGTGCTGCTCGATCGAAGCGACCGACAGGACGACCGCTGCCCTGTCCTTGGGCAGCGCGGCGATCTCCGGGCTGGTCAGGTATGGCAGGTACCGCGACGCGGGGAACGGGTGGTGAAGCTCGGCGGTCATGCCTTCGCGCCCACGGTCTCGGCGGAGGCGCGCACGCGCGGCACGACGTCGCGCATGAACCGCTCCATTTGCTCGATCGCCTGGTCGCGGACCATGCCGGGAAAGTGCGGAAAGATGCTCACATATTCAAGCCCGAGGTCGCGCTGCAAGCCAGCGATGTCTTGACCGACCTCGTCGGCTGTGCCGACGAGCCAGGCCCCCTGGGCAAGTGATTCGTCGAGCGAGGGGATCCGGCCGTAGACCCAGGGCTTGCCCTCCTCGTCGGCGTACGCTTTGCTCCAGCCGTACGGCCCCAGGAAACGCCAGAACTCGTCGTGGCCTGGCCGAGCGAGCTCCACGGCCTGCTCGTGGGTGTCGGCTAGAACAACATTCAGCACGGCCTGACGGTCCTCGCCACGCCGCAGCGTGAGCCCGTGGTACTGCTCGACCAGGTCGCCATAGCGCTGCCAGTTGCGCTTCAGCACGCCGCGGTTCTGGTACCAGAACACCGCCTTGTGGCGCTCGCGGGCCACGTAGTCGGCCGTGGGCGGACTGCTCACCGGCTGCCAGATCTCGACAGGCGTGCGGAGGGGCTTGGGAATCAACGTCAGCGTCTGCACGCCGCGTCCCCGATCGTCGATCTTCTGGGGTGGCAGCTGGTAGTGCTTGCCCTGGAACGAGAACGTCTCGTTGTGCCAGGCCAGCTTCAGGATCTGGACCTGTTCCTCGAAGACCTCGCGGTTGTAAGTGTCGTCGGGATCGTTGTTCCAGCCCACCCGCGTACCGAGCGGCTCTGCTTCGCGCGGCACAGTGCCACGTCCGATGCCGCACAGCATGCGGCCGCCGCTCATCACGTCGGCCAGGGCAAAGTCCTCGGCGAAGCGCAACGGGTGCCACTGAGGCAGCACGTTGAACATTGCGCCGAACTTCAACCTGCTGGTCCGCTCGGCCAGAAACGCCGACATCAGGATCGCATTCGGCACCACCTCGTAGCCTTCGTACTGGAAGTGGTGCTCGGCTAACCACATGCTCTCGAAGCCCAGCCGGTCGGCCGTCTTCGCGTACGCCTCGAGATCGGCGTACACCTTCAGGAAATCGCGCTGGCCGTAGCGTCGATCCTGGGGCGGCGTGCCGCCCCGCCCTGCGTCGGGCATGTCGACGCCGCAAAAGAAGAAGACTCCAATTTTCAGGCTGTGCATTGTAGCGATTGGCACGCGCCCTGCCGCTCCCGCGCCGTAGAGAGCGGAGGACGAAACAAGCGGATGCGAGAACCTGTCGAACCGGTAAAACCTGGCGAGGAGGTCGCGTCAACACTGACCTGGCAGGGTGACGAGACGATGCAGCCAGGGGCGCGCGTCGAAGGCACCGACGGACTGCTCGGCGTGCTGCGCGAGCGTCGCGTCGACGAGGGCCCGGAGCACGCGTACCTGGGCGTCGAAACCGACCAGGGCGTGTTGTACGTGCCTGAGCGGCTGGTCCGCGAGACACGCGGCCAGACGATCATTCTGAGTCTGCCGTGCGCCGACGCGCGGGCACAGAGCTCGGCACACCGCATCCCGGTCAGACCCGCGCCCGACGAGCTGCCGCGCTAACGCGCCGGATCGACGGTTACCGCGGCACGCGGTCGAGCGTGCGTTCGTCGGAGGCTGCCACGTTGAACAGGCC
>CBJLVJ010000634.1:0-2883 GCA_966426465.1 uncultured bacterium
CGGGCCGGCGCCTGCACCGCTGCGGAACGTCTCGGTCAGGTCGAGTGGCGCGCCAAAAATCGCCGCCGCGGCAGGCGACGGGCCGACCTCAGGCGACGACGCCAGGAAGCGGGTGGCCGGCGGCGCGAAGCTCAGCGGAGGTTGGAGGCTCGTCACGGTCCGTGAATTTCAGGAGCGACTGCATGAAATTGGGCAGCACGAATGCCGCGCGATGCGCGGCGGGGTTGTACACGCGGAGCTCTGTCCCGAGGCTATCGAGCCGTGAACGCAGGGTGAGCTCGTCGAAACTGGTCGGATCGACCTCATCAGAACCGATCACCCAGCTCCACAGCATGGCGGGATAGATCGGCACGTAGCCGAGGTAGGGCCTGACGATGCGGAAGGCGCGTTTGAACGCGCGCACCGTCGCGTGCCATTCGCGCGGCTGCGAGATGGGCGAGCCGCTCTGCATGGCCAGCACGCCGCCCGGCGCGAGCGCGTGCTGCGCGGCGCTCAGGAACTCGGGCGAGATGAGGGCCGCCGCCGGTCCAACCGGATCGGTGGAATCGATCAGGATCACGTCGAAACGCTCGTGCGTATCGGCCATGAACTGGGCTCCGTCCTGGATCTTGAGCTCGGAGCGCGGATCGGAATAGGCGCCGCCACTGATTTCGGGCAGAAACCGCAAGCACGCTTCGACCACCGCCTGGTCGATCTCGACCTCCAGCGCGCGATCGACGCTCGGGTGTAACAGCACGTGCCGCAGGGCGCCGCCGTCGCCACCGCCCACGATCATGACGCGGTGCGGGTTCGGGTGGGCGAACATCGGCACGTGCACCAGCGGCTCGTGATAGGCAAACTCGTCGTTCATGCTGGTTTGCAGCGTGCCGCCGAGGATGAGCGCCCGCCCCGGGCCTTCCAGGTCCAACACCTCGAGCGTCTGCCACGCCGTCGTCTGCGCGTGAAGGCGCGCGAGCACGCGATACCGCTGTTGACACCCGGCGTACGGCGGCTCCGCGAACCAATCGTCCACCGGCGTCGCCTCGGCTAGCCCGAATAGGCGGGCGCCGGCGCGCGCGTTCGACGCGCGGTGGCATGGCCCCGCTCAGGTCGCGCTGCGACTTCGTACTCGGGCAGGTCGAGCTGGCCGCGGTTGATCTCCATCACGCCGATGCGCTCGGGTTGGAACAGCTCGCGCAGGACCTGCACCGCGGCTTGCGGGTCGCGCGGCGCGCCGCACGTGAAGATGTCGACGGCGGCGTAGCCGTGCTCGGGCCACGTGTGGATCACCAGGTGTGATTCCGACACGATGGCCATGCCGGTCACGCCCACCGGGCTGAACGGGTAGACGCGCAGGTCGAGCAGGTTCACGTCGAGCGCTGCGACCATCTCGCGCAGCGCCTGCTCGGCCGTCTCGACCGAGTCGAGATTCTGACAGCCCCACATCTCGAGGATGATGTGGCGACCAATTGCTTTCATGGGTTCACCTCCACCACAGGACAACGGCCGCGACAGCGCAGCCAATCCGTTCGACCTTGTGCTCGATCGAGCGAACGATGACCTCTTTGAGGCACAGCCCACGTCGGGCGAAGCCTTCGTCGATCATCTGGCGTACGGTCGCTTCGACCTCGTGGCGCGAGGTGCCGTGCGACTCGTAAATCATCCCGTGGGACCCTTCGGCTACGCCGATGCCGACAGCGGCGGCAACGGTTTCGCCGGGGCTCGCTGAGACGTGGACGGAGTACACCGTCGGTACCAGCGAACCGGGCTTGATCTGGGGCGGTTGATCCAGGACGGTAGCGTCCTGAGGCAGGACGCTGCTGATGCGGATCAGGTTGAGATTACCGACCCGTGCCGCGAGCAGCGCGTTATCGAAAGCGTTTAGCTCGGTATCCCCCTCCGCCGCGCCGGCGGAGGCCCAGACGAGGTTGGGAGTATTTTCAGTGAGCGACGGTGTGTGCAACGCATAGACCTCCCGACACGCGGGCGTGATATGTGAGGGCCGCGGGCCCGACAGAGGGCAACAGAAAACACCACCCCAAGGCGGCCCCACCAGCATCCAACGATTGGAACCTGGCGGTTCGGGCGTTCAGCCGACCCCAGAAAATGGTGTTCGATTTGCGTCTATGGCCGCCTTGCGGGCGGTTGCGACAAGCTGAAACTGTCGCCAGGCGGCGACAGCACAAAACTATACCACATCGTTCTCGAAGTGCCATTTTTCGGGCGGTCCGGCGTCGGTGGCACGCAGGTTGCTTTAGCCAGGGCACCGACCGAGCCGATCTTCAACTACCGAGGTATTCCCCGCATGGCAACCAGCGTGTTGTGGCACGGCACACAGACCGAAGCGTTAGAACTGCTCCAGGCACTCAGCCGCAACTGCTCGTGCGTGGTTACCGCCGAGGGTGTGCGACTGTCCACCTGCGCTCCCCACGAGATGCTTTCATCGGATCAGCGCGCTATCGACGGACTGTTGTTCGCGCGTCGCATCGCCGTCCGGCTGCGCGGCGAAGAGTTCAACCCCGCCCAATCGGAGGTCGGCGCGGGCTCCTGACCGCCCTCCCCGGCGTGGGCTGGCGCAGGCTGGCGCCGATGAGCGCCAGCAACACCAGCGTCGCCGCGAGCGTGCCTTCGGGTCCGAAACCGCCGCCCCAGATCGGCTCGGGCAACGACGCGTCAGGGCTCACGGTAAACAGGGCATTGTCGGGCGTCGACAGGATGCCACTGTTCGGCAGGCCAAAAACGACCTGCTCGAGCCAGTTCCACACGCTGTGGATGCCGAAGACACCCCACAACTGACCCTGGTCGACGCGCAACTTGTACAGCGCGGCGGCCACCCCGAACAGGACCAGGTTGACCAGGGCGATGGGATTGAATGCCGGGTTGCGCGCGTGGACCAGGCCGAAG
>CBJLVJ010000635.1:0-2880 GCA_966426465.1 uncultured bacterium
GCTCGCCAGTACCGAGCGCGGCGGCGCCCATCTGATCAGTGTCGTCGCGCGTCGTGTGACACCCACCGCCGAGCCGCCCGATCCGTACCTGCAGACGTTCTAAGCAGTCTCGAGGCAGCAATGGCCACTGACATTGGTTACCTGCACCACGTCGGCCACGTCGTGCGCGACATGGAGCGGGCGTTACGCGTGTACCGACAACTCGGATTCAAGTGCAGCCTCCCCGCCTACCCCATGCTTGCGCGCACGGCCGGCGAGCAACCGGTTCCATTGGGAGCCGCGAACGCGCACGCCGAGTTTGCGCGCAATTTCATCGAGATCATGACCGTCGTGACCGATGCGCGTGAGATGCCGGCAGAGGCGCGGCTCGTCGAACTGCAGGTCCCGCCAGCCGCTCGCCAACGTGTGCTCGAAACCGCCGAGCAGACCGTCGCCAGGATTGCCGTCCGACTCTCTCGGTTCGAAGGTCTGCACCGGCTCGTCTTCCAAACCGCTGACATCGAGGCGACCGTGGCGCGTTTTGACCTGAATGGAGTTGCCCACAGTGGCATCAACGTCGCGCAGCGTGAGGTGGAAACACCGACTGGTGTTCGGCTGAGCCCCGTGCGCGTGCTCGAGATCGACAGCAGGGATGTGGCCGAAGGTCAGTTGGCAGTAGCCGACGCGCCTGATGGCGTGCAGTTCTCTCCGCACCCTAACGGCGCTCTGGACCTGGTCGAATCGATCCTGTGTGTGGCCGATTCCGAGATCGGCGACTACATCGCACGCTACTCGCGCTACCTCGGGCGCGACGCGCACCGCGCGGACTCGGCCTGGACCTTCGAGCTACAAGGATCGCGCCTCAAGGTGCTGCCCGCCAGCGCCCTCGGAAGCTGGCTTTCGGGGGAGGCGGCTCCGGCACTGCCCATGTTGGCAGGCTATGCCGTTGCCGTGACCGATGTGGACCGAGCTCGCGCGCTGCTCGAGGCCAATGGCGTGCCGCTGCGCCAAACGCCGACAGGTGGCATCTTCGTGCCGGCCGCATTCGCGCTCGGTGCGACCGTGATCTTCCTTCCGGCTTGAGCGATTTCGGCCTGCAGCCCAGTGCACGAGCTGGTCGCGTGAAATTGGCGACCCTGGTCTCCCGTTAGAGCCAGCTGGACAGTTGGCTCCAGGTGCTGGCGGTCATGGCCACGCCGACGGCGATGATGATCGCGGCGGTGCCCACCTGGAGCCAATCCAGCCAGCGCACGTCGATACGGCCGAGGGCCGATTGACCCATCCGGCCAACGAGCGTGCCCACCAGGACCAGCACCGATGCAAAACCCAGACTGAAGACGAGCACGGTGAGCAACCCGAGCACCAGCTTGCCGCCGGCGATCGCCGCTAGCAGCACCGCCAGCGCGGCCGGATCCGGCAGCAGTCCGCCTGCCAGACCTAGCCCGAGCAGCAGCATCCAGCTCGGTCGGGCGGCGCCTTCGAGCAGACGCTCCGGCCGGTGCGAATGCCGCACACCGAAGTGGCTGTGCTCGTCGCCGGCCACGTGCGCATGCGTGTGCCCCTGCGCGCGACCGTGCCAGCTACTGGCCAGCATCCACACGCCAATGCCAACAATCAGCAGCGCCATGACGAGCGACAATTGACTCTCCGCGCGCTGGCTCAGATTGCTCGAGCCGAGCGTCGCCAGGAGCGCGAAGAGCGTGATCCCGCTGGTGTGGGCCAGCGTCACGAAGATGCCCAGCGCGACGGCGTCGGCTGGCCGCCCGCGAGTGCCCACCAGGTACGCGGCGGAGACCGTTTTGCCGTGTCCCGGTGTCGCCGCATGCACCGCTCCCAGCCAGAAGCTCGACATGAGATACAGCGCGCCTTCGAGCATGCGTCCGCTCCGAGCGCTATCGTACCAGCCATGCACTCGCCTGAGCGCATCTCTCCCAGGAACCTGGGGGACTACCTGGACGTGTTGACCAGAGCAGTGTTCCAATCCGGCATCAGCTGGCGCGTCGTCGAAGCGAAGTGGCCGGGGACCCGCGAAGCCCTGTGCAACTTCGATCCGGAGCAGCTTGCCGATCTGTCACCGGAGGACATCGATCGGCTCGCCGCAGACACCCGTCTGACCGTCTCCGCTGACCTGGTGAAACGCTTCAAGTTTCTCGGCGCGCGATAATGTCGGGTTGTGGCCGATGGCGACAATGCGCCAATCCTCAATCTTGTTGGCGAAAAGGTGGCGCTGGGGCCTATCAGGCGCGACCTGGTGCCCGTTTACGAGCGCTGGATCAATGATTTCGAGGTCGTACGGACGCTTGGGGTCAGCGGCCCGCGACCGCTGACGACCGAAGGCGAGGTCGCCTGGTACGAACGCACCGCCCTGAGCGACAAAGATGTGTCCTTCACGATGTACGAGCGCGCGAGCCTCCGACCGATCGGGAGCAGTGGGCTGCACTTCGTGGACCACTACAACCGCACCGCGACGTTCGGCATTCTGATCGGCGAAAAGGACTGCTGGGGCAAGGGCTACGGTACCGAAGCGACCCGCCTGATGCTGGACTACGCCTTCACTGGCCTCGGTCTTCACAACGTCATGCTGAACGTCTTCGCCAACAACGAGCGGGCGATCCGCGCCTACAGGCGAGCGGGTTTTCGAGAGATAGGCCGCCGCCGGCAGGCGCATCGGACGGGCGGCGACATGGAAGACGTCGTGTTCATGGACTGCCTGGCGACCGACCTCCAGGTATCGACGGACATGTCGTGACCTTCAGGGTGCATCTGGGAGCGCGCTGTGGCCGCGTCAGGCGGCGGCTGGCAGCAGCGCGTCGGCCTCACCCAGGTAGTCGCTCAGCACCTGGGTGACGGAGTCCGCCGGCATGGGGCGCCCGACGTAGTAGCCCTGCCAGTTGTGGCAGC
>CBJLVJ010000636.1:0-2858 GCA_966426465.1 uncultured bacterium
CGCTGCTCGCAAAGGCGCGGGAGGAGGACGACGCGTTGGTGGCGCGCGCGCGCCAGTCGGTGAGCACGTTCACCAGCGCCGGGCAGCCCGAGTCGAAGGCGCGCTGCAGCGCGGGGCGGATTTCGGCTGGATCCTCGACGTATTCGCCGTAGCAGCCGAGCGCTTCAGCCATCCTGTGGAAGGGCGTGTAACCCAGCTCGCGGCCGGGCTTCTCGCGGTTGGGGTCGGCCGTCCAACCCCCGTTCAGGCTGACGACGGTGACCACGGGGATGTTGAAGCGTGCGCACGTGTCCAGCTCCATCGCATTGAGGCCGAACGAGCCGTCGCCGTGGAGCACCAGCACCTGTTTGTCTGGCCTGGCGACTTTGGCGCCGACGCCGAAGGGCAGGCCAACGCCCATGGTGCCGAAGACACCCGAGTTGAGCCGGTGGCGTGGCACGAAGGTCGGGATCGACTGGCGCCCGTAGTTCAGGATCTCCTGGCCGTCGACGACCAGGATCGCGTCGCGATCGATGAAGTCGCGCACTTCCTTGCACAGCCGCAACGGGTGAATCGGCTGCTGGTCTGTGCTCATCGCCTGCTCGGCTTCCGCACGCTTGGTCTGGTCGACGTGGGCCAGGTACTCCCGCCAGCGGGCGAAACGCCGCGGGTCGACTCGCCCGTCGAGTGTTTCGAGCAGCTGCCGCAACACGGCCTGGGCGTCGCCCACGATGCCGACGTCGGCGGGTCGATTGTGTCCAATCTCGGTCGGGTCGATGTCAACCTGGATCAGCCGCGCCTTCGGATTGAACCGTGGTGGCGCCAGGTGACCGATCACGTAGTTGACGCGTGTGCCGATGACGAACAGCAGGTCCGCTTCGCGGAAGGCGGTGGCGCGAGCGGTCAGGAACGACAGGGCGTGATCGTCGGGTACCACGCCGCGACCCTGAGGCGTGGTGTAGAACGGGATGCCGGCGCGCTCGACGAGCTCGCGCAGCTCGGCTTCGGCGGCTGACCACAAGATGCCGCTGCCGCTGAGCACGAGTGGCCGCTCGGCCTGATTGAGCAGCCGAATGGCCTCGGCGATCATGTCCGGGTCGCCGCGCGGCCGAGCGCGGACCAGGCTGTGGTCGGCGTCGGGGTAGACGACCTCGTCCTCTTCAACCTGCTTGTAGAGCACGTCGCCGGGCATGTCCAGGTACACCGGCCCGGGCCGACCACCGAGCGCGTGCCGCACCGCGGCGCCGACGAGTGCGGGTACCCGCCTGGGATCCGTGCACTGCTCGGCCCACCGGGTGATGGGCTTGAACGCGGCGACCTGGTCCATCTCCTGGAACGCGCCCTTGCCGCGCTGGCTGAGTGGCGCCGATCCACCGATGGCCAGCAACGGCGCGCAATCCGCCCAGGCGTTGGCCACACCGGTGATCAGGTTCGTTGCGCCCGGGCCTGAGGCCGCCATGCACACGCCCAGGGTGTTCTTCACGCGACCAAACGCGTGGGCCATCATCGCCGCCGCCTGTTCGTGGCGCACGTCGATGCCGCGCAGCCCCTCCTCCATTGCCGCGGTTTCGGCCGCCATCATCGGTCCGCCCATGATGTAGAAGAACGTGTCCACGCGCAGCCGCCGCAGCGAACGGGCGAGGATCTGTGAGCCGTTTACGAGCGCCATGGCTAGATCACCTCCTCAGCGTGGAGCGCCTCGAGCTGTTCTGGCGTGCAGCCCAGTAATTCGCTATAGACCTGCTGGTTGTCCTGGCCGAGCAGCGGCGCCGCTACCACCGGCACGTGTGAATCCGACATTTTGACCGGCCAGCCTGGCATGGTGAACTTCCCTCGCGCAGGGTGCTCGACCGTGCAGAACATGCCCCGCTTGCGCAGGAACGGGTCGTTGATCAGCTCGTTGGTGTCGAACACGGCGCCGGCCGGGATGCCCGCTTTGCCCAGCGTCTCCATCACCTCGCACTTCGTGCGTTGCGCGACCCAGGGCATCAGCACCTGGTCGACCTCGTCTTTGTGGGCGTAGCGATCCTGGTTGGTCGCAAACCTCGGATCGTCGAGCAGATCGTCGCGACCGATCACGTGCAGCAGTCTCTCCCAGTGGTGGTTGCCCGCGCGAGTCGTGTAGATGTAGCAGTAGTCATTTGGGCCGCCGCCTTTGCAGGGGTAGGCCTCGCTGGGCGCATTGGTGCCCATGACGCCCCGGTTGCCGACACGCGGCGCAGGCATGTTCCACAGCAGCTGGGTGGCGTAGGCGATGCGGCCGAAGTTGATGACCGCCTCCTGCATGGCGACCTCGATGCGCTGGCCTCGGCCAGTGACCTGGCGCTGAAACAACGCGGCCAGGATGCCGATCGCGGCGTGCAGGCCGGTGCCGGTATCACCGATGGTCGGACCGGGCTTGAGTGGCCGGCCGCCGGGCTCGCCCGTGGTGCTCATCGCGCCGCCCACCGCCTGCGCGATCATGTCGAAGGCGAGAAAGTTCTCGTACGGGCCACCTGGCGCGAAGCCTTTGATCTGGGCGTAGACGATGCGCGGGTTCGTCCGTCTGACCTCGTCGTACCCGAAGCCCAGCCGCTCGATCACACCGGGACCGAAATTCTCAATGAAGACATCCGCCTGCTGAATCAGGCGGCACAGGAGCTCGCGGCCCCGCGGATCTTTGAGATTACAGGTCACGCTGCGTTTGTTGGCGTTGAGGAGCAAGAAGTAATAGGAATCTACGCCCGGTATCTCGCTCGACGCACGGCGGCCCTGGTCGCCATGGGTCGGCTCTTCGACTTTGATGACCTCGGCGCCGAGCCACGCCCGCGTCTCGGTGCACGAAGTTCCGGCTTCGAACTGGGTCCGGTCGAACACGCGCACGCCCGCAAGGGCCGGGC
>CBJLVJ010000637.1:0-2855 GCA_966426465.1 uncultured bacterium
ACCCGCGAAGCCACGATCGGCTTTGTCGCCGCCATGGCCTCCAGCAGCACCAGACCGAAGCCTTCCCAGATGGAGGGCATGGCGAACACGTCGATCGCGTGCATCAGCGCCGGTACGTCCTTGCGCGGTCCGAGCACGTGTACGCGCTCCGCGACGCCCGTCTCGTCCGCCAGGTCGCGCAGGTACTCCTCCAGGTCGCCGCCGCCAGCAATCACCGCGTGGGCGCGAGGGACATGCTGGAGCAGGAGGGGCATAGCCGCGATCAGGTGCCGCTGACCCTTTTGCAGTGCGAGACGTCCCACGTTGCCGACCAGGAAGTCGTCCGCGCCGACGCCCAGCTCGGCGCGAATGCGCTGACCTTCGCGCTCGAGCGCCCTGGTCACGGGCGGCTCCAGCCCGTGGTACACGCGGCGCACCCTGCCCGGGTCGCGCACGCCACGCGCCACCGTGAAGCGCGCGATGTGATCCGAGATGGCGATGATCAGGTCCTGCTGGGCCGAGACCATGTAGTGGATCAACCCGACGAATGGGTTCAGGAAGAAGCGGTCGTCGTTGTGGCGCGTGGACACCACCAGAGGGCGGTGCTCGCCCAGCTGTGCCACCGCCAGCCCCGCGTAGATGTCGGCCCGAAACAGGTGCGAGTGGAGGATGTCGAAGTCGCCTTCGCGCAGCAGCTTGACCAGCCGTGCCAGGGCCAGCGGATCGAACTTCGTGCGCGACCTGAGCAGATGCACCGGGATGCTTGCCTGGCGGAAGATCGGCACCAGCTCGCCTTCGCCCCACAGCACCGCCGTCTCGAGCGCGAACGCCTGACGATCGGCGTGCGTCAGCAGCGCCAGGAGGTGGTTCTCGGCTCCGCCGCGTTCGAGCGAGGTGATCAGCTGCAGGACGCGAATCGGTCGCGCCGCCGCCGGCGCATCGTCCTGAGCGAGCAGGGCCTCCACGCGGCGGGATTCTACGCCGAGCCGCCCAGGTGGCCCGCTGACACGATCACGTTACAGGTCCGTCGGTGCACGCCTCGCCGCCGCCTTAAGGGGCTGGGTCGGGCGGTACGTGGTCAGCGGTGTCCCCGAAGAGTTGCTCGAAATCAGCAAACGCGTCGATGTCGTGCAACTGCTTCAGGCTCTGCACCATTTCCTCGGCCGCGAGCGCCTGGCGGACGGCCTGGCGAACCGCTTCGGACTCGCTGGTGCCGCGGTGCTGCGCCAGCGAGCGCAGCTCGTCTGGATCGACGATCAGGATCTTCCGCACCGGGCGTGACATGGGTCGGGCTACACACTTCCTGGCCGATTCTAGACACGACCGAGTCTCGCCTGGGGCTCTGAAGCTTGCGGCGGGCCACTCAGCCCGATGAGCTGGAACGAGGCCACACCGTCGGGCGTGGCGACGTAGATCTGCCCGCCGCCGTAGGCCAGACCGATGAAACGATTCGGCTTGCCTGGAAGCTGGCCGACGAACCGCGTTGCGCCCGTCGCGGCGTCGAGCGCAAAGACCCGTCCGCCCAGGTCGACGTCCCACACCGCGCCCGCCGCCACGATGGGCGCGCCGACCGTCGGCTGGCCGGTTTCGTCGGGACCGGCCCAGGCCAGCGTGAAGCTCGGTGGGTTGTTGCCGATCTGCAACGCCACGACGCGGCTGCCGCACGGCACGTACAACATGGGCGAGGCGTACGCCGTCGCTCCGAACACGCCGCCGCAGCCCGCGGGCACCGTGCCCGAAGCGGCCTGACCGCCCACGCCCCCGAGCGCGCCCATGCTCAGCAGGTAGCCCGTCCCGTTCTTACCCGTCTGGAATACCAGGCCCTGGTACGGCAGCAGCGCGGGCGGCACCGACCCGACGTCGGTGTCGGAGCGGTCGAGCGCCTGCCAGTCGGTGGGCTGCCAGGCATCCAGCTCGTCGAGTGTGGCCGACAGGGCCAGCACAGCTTCGGTCCGCCCCTCGGGCCCACTCGCGTCACCGTTGCCGGTGGCGACGAACAGGGTCCCGTCGCCGGCGATGCCCACGCCACCGGGCGCCCACATGCCGGCCCGTCGAGCCGGCGTGCTGTACGTGAGCAACGCCTCGCCGGGATCGCTGAGCGAGGCGGCCACGACCTGGCCGTGATAGTTGCCGCAGTCGCCGAAGCGTCCGCCGAACGGGATGTACACCCGCCCCTGCCCGATCGCCAGCGCGCCGCGCTGTCCGGCGGCCGGCGCATCCAGCCCGGGCTGGTCGAGCGGTCGGTGGAAGACGACGACGCCCGTCGAGATATCGAGGGCGTACAGCTCGTAGCGCGCTGGCTGGACCATGGCCGCCGCGTACAGCACGCCAGAACCGGTGTCGACCACTGGTGTTCCGGTAATGCCGACGGTCGGTCGGATGTTGCCGCACGGCAGGGTGCCAGCTGGCACCGGATCATCCAGGTGTGTCTGCCAGATGGGTCCGCCGCTGGTCGAGTCAATGGCATAGATCGAGTTGTTCTCGGTCGCCACCAGCACCTTGCCGCCGACGTACAGCGGCTCGGCGTACACCGCGCCGTCGAGTCCAGCGGTGGTCCAGCCGGGCTGGACGTCGCTGAACGTGCTCCCCACCGCGGCGTTGCCCGCCCGGTCAGCGCTGTGGTGATAGGTCGGCCAATCGTCGTCGGCAGCGGCAGCCGTGCCCGACGTGATGATTGTCAGCGCCGCGGCAACGCCGAGCCTGAGCAGGCGCCTGGATAGAGTCTGCATCGGGGTGTTCCTCTCGCCTATGCTAGTCGCGATGCGAGCCCTGCCGGGCGCGCCCCGGTGAAGCGCGCCCTTTTAGCCTGGCTGCGCTGCCCGGTCTGCCATACCTGCCTGGATTCAGGCACGAAGCTCGACGTCATCACCGCTGGC
>CBJLVJ010000638.1:0-2851 GCA_966426465.1 uncultured bacterium
TCGGCTTGAACGGCGCAGGCGCAACGGCGTTGCGCGCGCGGAGGGCCGAGGCCGCGCTGTGGGGCCACCGCCCGGCATCCGACCCGGATGCGATCGACGCAGCCGCGGAGCTGGCCGCCGCCGACAGCGACCCCATTGCCGACATCGACGGCAGCGCCGAGTACAAACGCAAGATGGTCCGCGTTTTCGTTCGACGCGCGCTGCGTCAAGCCCTGGCCGCCCTGCCGGCGACGTGAGCGAGCCTGTCCAGGACAACCACGTCCTCAGAACGGCGCGCGAGCTCCGCCTGGCCCCCGGCCAGGTCCGGGCGGCCGCCGCGTTGCTGGCGGAAGGCGCCACGGTGCCGTTCATCGCGCGCTATCGCAAGGAGGCGACCGGCTCGCTGGACGAAGTCGCGATTGCCGCCATCCGCGATCGACTCGCCCAGCTCGATGCGCTGGAGCAGCGCCGTCAGGCAATCACGGCGTCGCTCCAGGAGCGGAACCTCTTGAGCGATGCTCTGCGCGACAGCCTCGCCGCGGCTGAAACGCTGGCAGCACTTGAAGACGTCTACCTGCCATTTCGCCCCAAGCGCCGCACGCGCGCGACCATCGCCCGCGAGCGGGGGCTCGAGCCACTGGCCGACCTCATCCAGCGTCAAGCGCAATCGACCGACCCGTGGCGAGAGGCCGCCAGGTTCGTCACGCCGGCGAACGCGGACGTTGCCGAAGAGCTGCGCGTGCCGACCGTCGAAGACGCCCTGCAGGGTGCGCGCGACGTCATTGCCGAACGCGTCAACGAGCACGCCGCCGGGCGTGCCCGCCTGCGCGAGCTGTTTCGGTCAAGGGGAGTCCTGCGCTCGAGCGTGCGCACCGCGAAGCAAGCGGAAGGCAGCAAGTACCGCGACTATTTCGACTGGTCAGAGCCGATTCGCCTGGCTCCGTCACACCGCGTGCTGGCCATCCTGCGGGGCGAGGCGGAAGGTATTCTGTCGTGCTCGATTCAACCGCCCGAGGACGACGCCATCGCCATACTCGATCGCCTGTTCGTGACTGGCAAGGGCGCCTGCGCCGACCAGGTCCGCGTGGCCGTGCGGGATGGCTACAAGCGGCTGCTCGGGCGCGCCATGGAGACGGAGACTCGCGCCGAGGCAAAGGAACGAGCGGATGCCGCGGCGATTGGCGTGTTCGCGCAGAACTTGCGCCAGCTGCTGCTCGCGCCGCCGCTCGGCCACAAATGCGTGCTGGCCATCGACCCGGGCTTCCGCACCGGCTGCAAGACCGTCGTGCTCAATGCCGACGCCCAGCTCGTGTACGACGACGTGATCTACATCGATCAGAGCCGCCAGCGCACACGCGAAGCGACCGACACCATCAGGCGTCTGGTCGAGACGTTTGCTATCGAAGCGATCGCGATTGGCAATGGCACTGCCGGGCGCGAGACCGAAGCGTTCATCCGAGGGCTCGGTCTGCCAGGGTCGATACCGGTGGTCATGGTCAACGAGGCCGGCGCCTCCGTCTACTCAGCATCGGAGGTTGCGCGCAGCGAGTTCCCGGACAAGGACATCACCGTGCGCGGCGCGGTGTCCATCGGCCGTCGGCTGCTCGACCCGCTGGCAGAGCTGGTGAAGATCGACCCGAAGAGCATCGGCGTGGGCCAGTACCAGCACGACGTCGACCAGGACGCGCTCAAGCACTCGCTCGACGATGTGGTGGTCTCGTGCGTCAACGCCGTCGGCGTGGAAGTCAACACCGCGTCGAAACAGCTTCTCGCGTACGTATCCGGACTGAATGCCAGCGTGGCCGATCATGTGATTCGCTACCGCGCCGAGCACGGTCCGTTCAAACGTCGGCAGGATTTCACGAAGGTTCCGCGGCTGGGACCACGCGCCTTCGAGCAGGCCGCCGGCTTCCTCCGCATCCGCGACGCGGCGAATCCACTTGATGCATCGGCGGTTCACCCCGAGTCCTACCCGGTGGTCGAGCGTATGGCCGCAGATCTGGGCGTAACCGTGCAAGACCTGATGCGCACCGAGTCGCTGCGGGAGCGCATCGATCTGAAGCGCTACGTGACGCAGGCAGTGGGACTCCCCACCCTCCAGGACATCCTGGCCGAGCTGGCGAAGCCGGGCCGCGATCCGCGGCAGACCTTCGAGGTTGTCCGCTTCGCAGAAGGAGTCCGCACACTGGAGGACCTCCGCCCAGGTATGAAGCTGCCGGGCATCGTCACCAACGTCACGGCCTTCGGCGCCTTCGTGGACGTCGGCGTGCACCAGGACGGGTTGGTGCATATCAGCCAGCTAGCCGACCGATTCGTCAGGGACCCCAACGAAGTGGTCAGAGTGCACCAGCCGGTGGAGGTCACCGTGCTCGAGGTGGACGCCGCCCGAAAGCGCATCGCGCTGTCCATGCGTTCCGCGCGCAAGACCTGACCACGCTCTGGCCCGTCTTTCGAGGACCGCCGATTCGGCCTGGCCTGGCGGCTGTCCGGCTCATGGCCGTGGTGATACGCTAGCGCGCGCGGTTTTGGGGAGGTTCTCCCACAGACGGAGGAGTACCGATATGCAACGCGATTCGCTCTTCACGGCCCTGGTGAGTGTGCTGCTGTTCGCCGCGACCGCGTGCGGCGCGCCCGCGCCACCTGCCAACCCCGCGCCAACGGCGCCCCCAGCCGGCGGCGGCGCGACGACGGCGGCAGGCGCAGCCACGACGGCACCCGCGGCGGCCGCGAAGCCGACGACCGCGCCTGCCGCGGCGGGCGCCAGCAATCAGAGCCTGATCATCGCCATCGATCAGTCGGACGTGAAGACGCTCGACCCTGGTCGGGAATTCGAGTTCGCCGCGGCGTTCATCGACCTGAACGCCTACGACAC
>CBJLVJ010000639.1:0-2840 GCA_966426465.1 uncultured bacterium
GCCTGGCCTACGCGTTCGAGCAGGCACAGCCGGTGAGACGTGTGCCAGGCTTCCTGTCAACCACACTCGATTTGCCGTAACGGTGGGTGTGGTGAATCGGCAAACAGCCGAGACCCTGGCGTTACCGGACTGTTAGCTGTGCGTTGAATCGGCAAACAGGCCGAGAGCATGGCGTTACCTGACATTTAGCTGTGCGTTGGGCCGCATTGTGGGTAGTAAACCGGCAATTCCGTTACAAGCGTTACGACTAGGGACCGCCCCGCAACCAGAATCTAACGCAGACTGGAACACATGTAACCGTCCAACGGCACGTGCTCTGCTCTAATCGCCAGTGCATCGGAGGGGTAGTTCGGGTGGAGGCGCATCGATCCGTAACGTGCGCGTGTAAAGCACGCCGCCGTTCGTGAGCACAGTCCTTAACTCAGCAGGCGCTGGCAGTCTGCTGGATGTTGCCGAAGAGATCGGATTCAGCGCCGATCAGTTCGCACGTCGCGGCTACCTCGCCGTCAAGCGTGCCCTGGACGTGCTCGTCGTGCTGAGCGTGCTCCTGGCGTTGTGCTGGTTGCTCGTCCTGCTGGCGGTGGCGGTAAAGCTGAGCAGTCCGGGGCCGGTGTTTTTCCGACAGGCCCGCATCGGGCGGCATGGCCGGTCGTTCACGATGCTGAAGTTCCGCACCATGCGCATGGAGCGACGCCGAGCCAATGCGGGGCCACCTCCCGGCATCCCCGAGCGCCGACGATGCCACAAGAGTCCGCGCGATCCGCGCGTGACGTGCATCGGACGACTGTTGCGACGCAGCTGCATGGACGAGCTCCCCCAGCTCTGGAACGTGCTGGTTGGCGACATGACGCTGGTCGGACCCCGACCGGAGTTGCCGGAGATCGTTGCCCGTTATGAGCCCTGGCAGCACGCCCGACACCTGGTGACGCCCGGCATTACTGGCTGGTGGCAGGTCAACCGCGATCCCCACCAGCTGATGCACGAAGCCACCGAGCTCGACTTGCATTACGTGCGCAACCAGTCACTGTTGCTGGACCTGGTGATCCTGATCCGCACCGTTGGCGCGGTGGTCAACGGGCGGGGAGCATTCTGATGCACCTCCGGCGCGGCGTGCTGTTCGTCGGCGTTGCGCTGGTCGTCGTCGCTGGCGCCGGTTTCGCCGGCTGGCGTGCCGCGACGCTCGGGCAGTCGGCACAGGCAGCCCGCCAGCACCTGGGCGCCGCGCGCGCCGCGCTCGGCGACGCGGTGGCCGTCACCAGCCATGACGCGCCCGTACCGCCCATCGGCAAGACGCCGCTGACCTCGGCCTGTACGGAGGCGGCGGCGGCGGAAAGCTCGCTCAAGGACGTGAACGGGCAGCTCCAGCCGGTGATGCCGCTGCTCGGCGCGCTCGAGGGCATACCAGGCATTGGGGACAGCGCTCGCAACCAGGCCGTCACCCTTCAGGCAGGTACTGATATCGCCTCGGCCGGCACCGCCTTGTGTGACGGACTGAGTCCGCTCACCGACTTCTTTGCGGGCGCGGGCTCTGAGGCCGGCCGCCAGCCCGCCAGCCAGGTATTGCAGAAACTGGTCGCGGCCCGTCCCAAACTCCGCGAAGCCGAGCAACGCCTCGACGCCCTCGAAGGATCGCTCGGCGCGATTCGTGACGCCGACCTGGAGGCGTCAAACCGTGCGGCGGTGGTGGCGCTCCGCGCGCGCTTGCCGCAGGTACTTAAAACCATGCGCGACGCCGACGCGCTGCTCGGGCTGTTGGGCCCGGGCACCACGCGGCGGTATTTGCTGGTGTCGCAGAACCCGGACGAGCTCCGCGCCACGGGCGGCTTCATCGGCAGCGCGGGCGTAGTCGAGGTCACCGACGGCCACGTCCACCTGGTTGAGTATGGAACCAGCCGGCGCTACGACACTCCGCCTGACTTCCGCGCCGTACCCCCAGCCGCATTCGCCGAGTATCTCGGCCAGAACGCGTGGCATCTCGCCGGCGCCAACTGGTGGGCGAGTTTTCCCGACGTCGCTCGACAACTGGCCTACTTCTACACGCTGTCCCACCCGGCCCAGCAGGTCGATGGCGTCATCGCTCTGGATCAGTACGGACTGGCGCGTCTGCTGGAGGCGCTCGGTCCGGTCGACGTGCCGGAGTTTGGTGAACGCGTCGACGCAAGCCAGGTCGAAGCCAAGCTCGATCGCTATGTGCACGCCGGCGATTCGAATAACGAGTCGAGCCGCAAGCAGTTCACCGCCGCGCTGTCCACGGCGGTATTGGAGGCGGTGCTCTCAGCGCCGCAGGGGGTGCTGCCTGACGTGGTCAAGGCCACCAGGACAGCGCTCGACGAGCAGCACCTGCTGGTATGGGTCGCCGATACCGATGCGGCCCAGGTGTTCGCCACCAAACGCTGGAACGGCGCCGTCCTGCCCATCTCCGGCGATGGACTCTTGCTGGTCGACACTGACGTGGTCGCCAGCAAACAGAGCCAGGCGATCACGCGCGACGCTACGTACACCGTCTCGCTGAACCAGGCCGGAGATGGACCGCGAGCAACACTTGCGCTCGCCTACACCAACCTGTCGCGGCCGGAGCAGCGGCCCGATGTCAACTTTGTGCCGACCTACCGCACGTTTCTGCGTGTGTTCGTGCCGCGCGGAGCCAGGCTCACCGACAGCTCCGGTTTCGATCACGAGGTAACCGTTTCCGAGGAGTGCTCGAGACAGGTGTTCGCCGGTCAGGTCTCGATTCCGCAAGGCAGCGCCACCCGCGTCACCCTTGCTTACGACCTGCCAGCGGGCATCGTCGGCCCCGCCGGCTACGACCTGCTCGTGCAGCAGCAGCCAGGCACCGAGCC
>CBJLVJ010000640.1:0-2837 GCA_966426465.1 uncultured bacterium
ACATAGTCGCCGAATCGCTTGATGTGGCGGGTCTGGTAGGGACTGAGCATGGCGAGATCCTCGTACCTGGCCGGGTAGCCTTCGGCAGTACGGCGCGCACCACCCGCGTGAGATCGATGACGCTCTGGATTGCGACCGCGTTCGTTAGCAGGTGGTTGTACTTCAGATGCTTCTCCTGCTCGTCAGGGTGGATCTCAAGCAATAGGCCTTCGCCGCCAAAGAAGAGCCATTTGGCGAAGCGGTGGTAGGCCTCGACTTTGTTCGTGCTGGCCGTAATCTGCTCGCGCAGCTGGGCGCTACTCAGATACTCCAGCAGGAACCCGGTGCGAATGACGCGGCCGAGTTGAGCGAAGGCCTGATAAAGGCGATTGCGTCGGCTGTACGTGCCGAGCTTGCGCAACAGCGCCGACGACACGACACCGGCTTTGACGGAGAGCACGACCTGCAGGAGGTCCTCCCAGTGGGTCTCAATCAACTTCCAGTCGACCGTGTCGGTGAACAGTGCGTCGATGTGCTTGTACCGGGTGTTTTTGGACGGACGGAAGAATGTCAGGTCTTGCAGTTCCGAATGCGCGGCATGAGCTTGATACAACGACACGCATCAGCTTCGCGCGAGCGGCCGATTGACGGAGCTCGCGCCGTGATCAGCGCGGCCTGGAGAGAGCGCGTCAGGGATTCGGCGAGCCGACCACGTTTTCGACGTCACGTCCCATGTGGACGCAGGTCGCGGACGGGCCGAGTTCGGCGAGCAGCGCCCGCCCCTCGTCGTCCATGACGTCGCCGATGACGACGCGAGCGCCTTCGCCGACCATGGCGCGAGCGAAGGCCGCGCCCACGCCACGGGCCCGCCACTGATGAGTGCTACTTTGCCGCTCAGTCGAGTCATCACTGGCATGACGCTATGCGGTTTCACCTGGCGGGCGACACACGCTTGCGCTGGTGCGCCTGTAGCCACATGTACGCGCGGGTACCCGAATCCAGCGCATGTTGTGGAGCAGCGTGGCCGGACCCAGCGAGTGGCCGGGTCTTCACCAGAAAGCTGGTATGCAGGCGCACATTGGACTTCATCCGGTTGGGCTCGATCGCACACGATCCGGGAAACACGAGTTTGCGGCGGGGGCTGCGGGCAGCCCTCGTGGTGCCGCTAGTGCTGGGCGCATCGACGCTGCTGGCGCTACCACCGGACGGCACGATGTTCCTGGTGTTCGGCACTATGGCCCTGCTCGTCTTTGCCGACTTCGGAGGAGCGACCCGCGAGCGCGTCGGCGCCTACTTTGTCACGGCGCTTGCCGGGATACCGCTGATCGTGGTCGGTACCCTCGCCTCGACCAGCACCTGGATGGCTGTCGCTGCGTCGGCCCAATGTCGGGCTCGCGATTGCGGGTGTCGGTGTGCTGGGCGGCTACTTCCTGAATGCGCAAACAGCCCTGCTGGTGCCGTTCGTGCTCGCGGTGACCACCGTTGGCTCCATCGCCGGTCTCGCCACGAGCCTCGCTGGCTAGGCAGCGGCCGTCGCTGTTGCCGTGCTGGGCGGCGGGCTCCTCTGGCCCCGCTCCAGCCACCAGGTGCTGCGAGGTGTGGCCGCCTCGGTGCTTCGGGTGGTTGCGGCGACTCTTGCCGCGGTGGACCAGGGCAGGAGCGCGGAATCTTCACGACTCGAGACGACGGCCCGCCAGGACTTGGCAGCACTTCGTCACGGTTTTGTGGTGGCGCAGCGACGGCCCTCCGGCGCGACCTTGCCGAGGAGATCCGCAGCGGCGGTGAACTGCGGGTGACTGGCATCCACGACACCGCCGCGGAGTTGCGTCGTGCGGCGCTGTCGAGCCTCTCACAACCAGACCTGGCCACGTCGCCGCCAGCGCTGCGGTCGGCCATCGGCCTGGTGTCCGCCGTGCAGTGGTTGGGTCAGTTGGATCGTCTTTTGCTGGATCTGAAAGACCCGCTGCCCGAGGCCTTCGGGACACATGCGAGCCACCGCGCGTAGGGCCCGGCGGGACGAGGCCAGACGCCTATCCGCTCACCAGGCGCGCTGGACAAGCTGAGCAGTTCTGCGGGTACATCACGGACGCGCTCGAGATTCATCGAGAGGTGCTCGGGGCCACATGCGCATTGTCGCGCCGATCCGGCACGAACCGATCGGGGTTCCTGGTGCCGATCCTGCGGCGGCACCACGGGCGGCAGGCGGCCGAGCGGGAGCGTGCGGCGAACCTCTGGTCGGGCGCTCACGAGGTCGTCTTCACCACGCAATTCGGGCCGCCCATCGGCCCGCGCAAGGCCAGCCGCGACCTGGCCGCCATCCTGGCGCGGACGGCGCTGCCGCGCGTGACCTTCCATGAACTGCGGCACTCGTGCGGCTCGCTGCTGCTGGCGCTGAGGCTCGACATCAAGGCATCCAGGAGATCCTGGGCCAGTCCAGCATCGGCGTCACCGGGGACGTCTACGCCCATGTCCAGTTGGGGCTCAAACGCCGGGCGGCTGAGGCAATGCACGGCTTGCTGAGCGAAGGCGCCGAGCCGGCCGGCAATGGGCTCGTGCTGACCCAACGGCGCTCGCCGCTGCGAGCTGGCGTCGGGTGAAGCAGGATTTTTCACCTACGGGCTTCGGTTTTCACCTGCGCGCGCGATGCACGGCATCGCGTCCATGACCGTCCGGGCGGACCCAGGCGCGTTCGCGATGAGTGAAAACGCCGGCTCGTTGGTGAAAATCCTGGTGAAAAAGGCGGACTAGCCAGCGTGAATTCAGAACAAGCGTGCGGAAGCTGAGAATGAATTGTGGGAGCCGACGAAGGGATTCGAACCCCCGACCCGCGCTTTACGAATGCGCGGGAACGGGGTCCG
>CBJLVJ010000641.1:0-2836 GCA_966426465.1 uncultured bacterium
CGTTCAACGGGGCGCACCTGCTGCCAGACTGCCTGGACTCCCTGGCGCGCCAGTCATACGCCCGCCTGGAGGTGATCGTGGCCGACGGGGCATCGACCGACCACACGCCGCGGCTGCTGGCACGCGCGTACCCGGACGTTCGTCTCCTGCGGCTGCGGCGCAACGCTGGCTTCACTGGCAACGTCAACGCCGGCCTGCGGGCCGCGCGTGGCGAGGTGCTGTGCCTGATCAACAACGACGCGTGGGCCGAGCCCAACTGGGTCGAGACGTGTGTCGAGGCGCTGCGCTCACATCCGACCATCGGCTCGGTCGCCAGCAAGGTGCTGTACGCGGACGGCCGCACGATCAACAGCGCCGGTGACACGTTCTGTCGCGATGGAGCCGCGCGGCAACGGGGCGCCGGTGAGCCTGACGGTCCACGGTGGGACCAGCTCGAGCCGGTATTCGGCGCCATGGGCGGCGCCGCTGCTTACCGCCGAGCTATGCTCGCCGACGTTGGCCTGCTCGACGAAGTGTTTTTCATGTACCTGGAGGACGTCGACCTCGCCTTTCGCGCGCAGCTCATGGGCTGGACCTGCCTGTATCAACCCGCCGCGCGCGTCTATCACCATGGCAGCGCCAGCGGCGGCGGCAGATTGGCGTCGTTCTACAACGGCCGGAACCTGATCCGTCTGCTGGCCAAGGATCTGCCGGCTGGTCTCATGTCGCGCATGCTTCCGGCCATCCGGCGCTACCAGGCGCGCCGTGCACGCGAGGCGCTTCTGGCGTGGCGCGGCGAGGCCGCGCGCGCGACACTTCGGGGCCAACTGTGTGGCCTGGCTGGTTTGCCGCGGCACCTGGCCGATCGCGTGGCTATCCAGCGCCGTCGCCGGGTCTCGGATGAAGCGCTGTACGCGCTGTTCAGCCCTGGCGTTGTGTGAGCCACGCGCTGTCGCTGGTCATTCCGGCCTACAACGAGCAGGCCCGCCTGCCGTACACGCTGGCCGAGATCGAAGCCTACCTCTGCCGCGAAGGGCTGGACTGCGAGGTGATCGTCGTGGACAACGGCTCGCAGGACGCCACCTCGGCCGTCGTCCAGCAGGCGTCGATCCGCTTTTCGGCTTTGCGTCTGCTGCGTACCGACGGTCGTGGCAAAGGTTTCGCGGTCAGGTCGGGCGTGCTCGCGGCCACGGGCGCAGTCGTGATCTTTGCCGACGCGGACCTGTCGTGGGAGGTCGACGACCTGTCACGCTTCCTCGGGCTGGTCGACGACCGCACGCCGATTGTCATTGGCTCGCGCGAAGGCGCTGGCGCGCGCCGCGTTGGGGAGCCGATGTACCGCCACCTGATGGGTCGGGTGTTCAACCGCGTCGTGCAGGCCCTGGCCGTGCCTGGTGTCGAGGACTCGCAGTGCGGCTTCAAGGCCTTCCGCGCCGACGCCGCGCGGGCCGTGTTCAGCCGTCAGCGCATCGACGGGTTCGGCTTCGACGTCGAGCTGCTCTACCTGGCGCGGCGGCTCGGCTTCGGCATTCGCGTCGTTCCCCTGCACTGGGAGCACAAGCGGAACAGCCGCGTGGCGCCCGTGCGCGACACGCTGCTGATGCTCGCGGACGTGGTCGGCGTGCGAATCAACGCGTCGCGGGGCATCTACGACTGAGGATGGGCAACGGTCGACTCGACGATCTGCAACAGCTGGTCGAGATCGAACGGTTTGCGGATCAGCGCACGCGCTCCCAGCTCTTCGGCTGTCGTCTCGGCGGCCCACGTTCGGCCGGTCAGAAGCACCAGTGGCAGGTATGAGCACAGCTCGCGGATCTCCTGGCGCTCGCTCTCAGGCAAAGTGCGTTGACTGCCGCCCCAGAAGTCGGCGATCACGATGTCTGCCTCGCCGCGGGCGGCCGCGTCGCGAACTTCGACGAAGCTCGCCAACGGGCGAACGTCGAGGCCCTCACCAGACAGGGCTTCCAGCAGCAGCTCGCGTAGGGCGACGTCGTCTTCGAGCAGCAGCGCGCGGCGGCCCGTGAGCATGCGGCGGCTATTCTGGCATGCCCTTTGCTTTAGGCTGCAACGCACGTACCTGGGTCCACGCCAACTCAGGTGAGCCAGATTTCGGAGAAGCCATCAACGTATGACCGTCGAGGTGTCTGCCCGTTCTTCCTTGTCATCGCAGCAGATCAGAGAGACTCGCGACGTCCTTCTCGATGGACGTGCCGCCGCTTTGCTCCAGCCTGTGCGCGAGGTGATCTGTGAGCCGACCCGCACACAGATTGTGCGCGTGCTCAGCGCCGGTCCAATTTCGGTGGGCGATCTTGCCTCAGTTTTGCGTCGTAGCAAGTCGGCGACCAGCCAGCACCTGCGCGTTCTGCGCGACGGGGGCATCGTAGCCGCGCGCCGTCGGGGGCGGGTGGTCATGTACAGCTTGACGCCGGCGCCCATGGTGCAGGCGGCCGTGCAGATGCTCGACACCGCGGCGACCCTGACTGTCGCGTAGCCCCTTGCCTACCCGCGCGGCACGCTGCACAACGTCTGCGCCTCAACCGTGACCCCGAGGCCCTGTAACGTCGCCAGCTCTGGGCCGGCCTGCGTCGCGACCTGGGGCTGAAGCTGGGCGCACGCGCCCCGAACCTGGCCAGTCATGCCGTACTGGTCCCACAGCTGGTTGCCGAGCCGCGCGAGTGGCGTGTTCGGGCCGCGCTTCTGAAGCGCCTCGAGATGGGCGCGACCGTCGTCTTCGCGACCGTCGGCGAGCAGCGCCAGCATCGCCCGAAAATCGGCCAGGTCGTCAATGGCGCCGCGGGCGGCGTCGCTTTCGCCGGTTGGCGGCGTGTTGAGAACGCGCTCGTAGAGACCTGAGGCC
>CBJLVJ010000642.1:0-2830 GCA_966426465.1 uncultured bacterium
ACATACAGCGCACCGTAAGGGATGAACCTCACTATGGACAGAACAGTGGTCGACCCGACGCTGTACCTGTGCATCATGTGCGAGGCCAACGCGAGCGGCAGGATCCGTGACTGGAACTGTATGAGAATCAGCAGCGAAAACAGCGCGAATGCCACCGCGCCGAAGGTCTCGAAGACCTTGATGGTTCGGTGGCCGTAGACGGCGACGGCGACGCTCACGGCGGCAATCACGAGCACCCAGGGAAACAGGAACTTGCCGGCCACGTCGGGACGTACGCCCGCGACCTGCAGCAGCTGGACGCCGGCGAGCGCGGCGATAACGGTGTCGACGGCAAACCATCCGACGCCCAGGAATAGCGTCAATACGGCGCCGGGGTAGGCGCCGCGGTTGCCGAAGATGCGCCGCGTGAAGACGATTTGTGGCTGGCCACTTTTCGGTCCGGTGTTACTCAGAAGACCCAGGATCACGGCGCCGGCCAGCGTGCCGATCAGCACCGCCAGCAGGCCGTCCCAAACCCCCAGTCCGTAATAGGTCGTCAGCAGGCTGGCGGTCAGCAGACTGGCGTAGTTGACGAAGGCGCCCGCCCAGAGAAACCCAAGCTCCCGGGGGTGGCCGTGGCGCTCCGCATCAGGAATCGCGTCGATGCCATGCGTCTCAACTTTCAGAAACGCATCCGACGGGACCTCGTCGAGGTCGGTCATGGTCTATCCCTCCGCTGGCATTACCCAGATCAGGTTCGAAGGGTTGGTGGAGCGTTCCACCTCTCAGCGTTCCAAACGCACCCCGCTATTCGAGTATAGCTACCAGTAGCGCTCTTCTTTCCAGGGGTCGGCGGCGTTGTTGTAGCCGTTGCGTTCCCAAAAACCGAGCCGGTCGTGTTCGACCCATTCGAGCCCTTCCAGCCACTTCGCGCTCTTCCAGGCGTAGCGCTTGGGCACGACCAGGCGCAGTGGCCCGCCGTGATCCGGCGCCAACTCCTCTCCGTCGTGCCGGTAGGCGATCAGGACGTCGTCATCGGCGAGGATCTCGACCGGCAGGCTGGTCGTGTAGTCGGCGTCGCAATGCGCGATGACGTGCGTCGCCGTGCTGCGCGGCTTGACCAGCCCCACGAGCTCCTTGAAGGCGACGCCCTCCCAGTTGTTGTCCAGCCGGCTCCAGGTCGTCACGCAGTGCATGTCAGCCGTAATCGATGTCGACGGCAAGTTCCGCACGTCGACCCAGGTCAGCGTCGCCGGGGCGTCGACCTCGCCGTACAGACGCAGCCGCCAGCGGGCCATGTCATAGCGGGGCGGGGTGCCATACGACAGCACGGGCCACTTCAGTGTCAACACCTGTCCCGGCGGGAGCCGATGCGGGTCTTTGACAACTCGTGGGTCTTGCTCACGGTCGCGCCGAAAGATCATCAGCCGGGGCCCCCACCCTGCCCTCCCGCAGATGGGGGGATAGAGTCGTCGTCGGCTGTCGGGTTCTTGAGCTCTTTGCGGAACTGGTCGAAGGCGTCGACCACGACATCGCTGACGCCGTAGACGCTCAGCACGCGCTCGAGCGCACCATTGACGTCGGCCTGCGGGACCAGGTCCGTCTGCACTTCATACCAGGGCACTTCCTCGCCTTCGGCGGTTGCCCAGTGGCCATCTTTGAAGCTCACCGGCACAAAGCCACGGGTCTCGTCCGTCACTTGCCTAATCTATATCGGCGCGCATGCCTTTGCTGGATTCGACTTCCGTCGCGAGCTGCCACGAGTGCGTGGCGATGCTGACCCTGCCGCTGGCACTGTTCCTGCTACTGGCGGAGACCGCCGTCGGGGGCTTTGCCACGGTGGCCTATCTTCGGTTGACCGGCGGCCTGACCCACGGTTTTCTGAAATTCATCGCCGTGACGTACGCTGTCCTCGGCTTCCTGGCGTTCCTCGTGGTCCTCACGGCGCCGCCCGGCTCCTACCACGCGCCGCTGCTTTCGATCAATCACGTTGCCGCCAGCACACTGGTCTTCTTGCAGGGCATCCTCGTCGCTGCCCTCGTCGCCCACGCGGTCCTCATCTGGCGCCGCGATGGCTCCAGGTTGAGCTGGGTGCTGACCCTCTCGGCCTCCGTCTTGCTGCTGGCCGGCATCGCCGCGGCGCTCTGGCCGCTGGCGGGATCGCTCCTCGACGGTGCCGCCATTGCGCTGGTGGTCGTGCTGTCCGCCGCGGTGCTCGGTGCGGCGACCACCGGGATGCTCCTCGGGCACTGGTACCTGGTCACGCCGGCGCTCACCAACCGGCCCTTGCTGCGGGCCATCGCCATGCTGCTGGCGAGCCTCGTCCTGCAGGCGATCGTGTTCCCACTGACGCTCCGCGGCCTCGCCCACGGCTCCGGGTCCCTCACGCATCCGCTGATGCTCAGCCCAGTACTCAGTGTTCTCTGGGCGCTTGGCGCCGTGGTTCTGCCGCTGGTAGCCGCCGGCCTGGCCCTGCCGACATGCCGCCTACGGTCATTCATGTCCACCACAGGCCTGCTCTACCTGGCGATGATCGCCATCCTGCCCGGACAGCTGCTCGGCCAGCTGCTCTTCTTCGTCGCCGCCTCCGCCTGATAGCGGTGCTACCGCTTACGGGATAGCCGGGAGGGCGGGTTTCTCGGGCGGCGGACGGCTTGGCCGTCCGCCAGCAGCCGCCTAGAATCCGCCAAGCCCGACCACAAGGGGGAATCTTCATTGTCACGCTCCGTCACAAGAGCCGTCCTGATCGCTGGCGCACCGCTCGTCGCCCTGGCAGCCATCGGCATTCTGGGTACCCACCAGGCACAGCCTGTCGCCACCCGCCCGCTGGCCCTGAAGCACGCGGCCAGCC
>CBJLVJ010000643.1:0-2827 GCA_966426465.1 uncultured bacterium
ACGCCTTGAGATTTGTCCACATGCTCTTCATTATGCGCCGCGCGCGACTGCGCGCGGCGGCAGGGTTCAGCGATCGATCCGCTCGACCTCCAGAGCCGGACATTCGTACGCGCCCGGCAACACCACGTACACCAGGCCGTTGCGCGACCCAATTGCCTGCACCTGCACCACGCGTTCCTCGTCGGGCCGGTGGCGGCACAGCGTGCACGCGCAAGGCTGGATGTGGTGCGGCGCCGGCAGCTCGCGCACGCGGTCACCCACCCGTACGACTCCGTTGGAGACACGGGCTTCCTTCAGATTGAGCTGGAGGGGCGGTATCGTCGCCCGCCATTGCGCGTACAGGTGGGCCTGGGCCATTTGCAACGTACTTGCCGTAGTGTACGGCTGGCAACTGTCATACCAGGGGTTGTGGGCAGTTGAGTTTCGGTTGACCGGTCTGGCGAGGCAATACTCAGGCCAGGGCCATATTCCGCTGCGCCAGCAAATTCGCGGGCGCCAGGCGCTGGTGCGCTACCATGCCGAACGCATGTTCGATCCGACGGTCGGGCCCTCGCCTGAGTCGGTGCTGCGGTCGCGCTTCGGCCTCGAGTCGTTCCGGGCCGGCCAGCGCGAGGTCATCGACGCCCTGCTGACGTCATACGCCGCGGTGGCGGTGTTGCCCACCGGCGGTGGCAAATCGCTGTGCTACCAGTTGCCGGCGCTGCTGCTGGAGGGGGTGACGCTGGTCGTCTCGCCGCTGATCGCCCTGATGAAAGACCAGATCGACTATCTGCGCCGCCTCGGCATCAACGCCGCCCGACTGGACTCGTCGCTCGACACGGCCGAGCTGCGCACTGTCAGTGAGCAGCTGCGCTCGAGCGAGCTCGCGCTGCTGTACGTCGCGCCCGAGCGCTTCAACAACGAGCGGTTCCTGGACGACCTGCGCCGCTCGCGCATCGCCCTGTTTGCCGTGGACGAAGCGCACTGCATCTCGGAGTGGGGCCACAACTTCCGCCCCGACTACCTGAAGCTGGCCGAAACCGCGCGCGAGCTTGGTGTCGAGCGGGTGCTGGCGTTGACGGCCACCGCCACACCGGCCGTGGTGCAGGACATCTGCGCCGCCTTCGGCATCCCGGCCGAGTGCGCCGTGGTGACCGGCTTCCATCGACCCAACCTGAGGCTGCTCACGAGGCCCATCAGCCGGGCAGACCGGGATGATTACCTGGCCGAGCAGCTTCGCACGCGCCCACCCGGGCCGAGCATCGTCTACGTCACCCTCCAGAAAACCGCCGAGCAGGTGGCCGAGCGACTGGCCGCCGCCGGGTTTCCCGCACGCGCCTACCACGCCGGCATGGACACGCCCTCGCGCACGGCGGTCCAGGAGTGGTGGACCCTCTCAGACCGCGGCGTTGTCGTGGCGACCATCGCCTTCGGCATGGGCATCGACAAGGCGGACGTGCGTTACGTCTACCACTACAACCTGCCCAAGAGCCTGGAGAGCTACAGCCAGGAGATTGGCCGGGCCGGTCGCGACGGGGCGCCGTCCACGGTCGAGCTGCTGGCGTGCGCATCCGATGTGCCGACACTCGAGAACTTCACCTATGGCGATACGCCCACCAGAGCCGCGCTCGCGTCGGTGGTCGGCGAGCTGCTTGGCGCGGGAGCGGCGTTCGATGTGAGCGTCACCGACCTGTCGGCGCGTCACGACATTCGGCCGCTGGTGATGCGCACCATTCTGACCTACCTCGAGCTGCTGGGCGTTCTCCGCCAGGGCACACCCTTCTACGCTGAATACGAGATCAAGCCGCTGGTGCCGCTGCACACGCTGTTTGGCCGGTTCGAGGGCGAGCCGCGGCGCTTCCTCGAGCGGGTCCTCGGCGCGGCGAAGAAGGGTCGCATCTGGTACAGCCTCGACCCGAGCGCGGTGGCTGAAAGCCTGGGCGCGCAGCGCGAGCGCGTCGTCCGCGCGCTTCACTACCTGGAAGAGCGCGGCTCGATTGAGCTGCGCGTCGCCGAAGCGCGGCTGCGTTTTACCCGCCCACCTGGTACGGCGTGCGATGCGGAGGTGCTCGTGGCGACGCTGCTGGAGCGGTTCGAGCGCCGCGAAGCCCAGGAGATCGCCCGCGTCCAGCAGGTTCTGGCGCTGGTCGCCAACCCAGCGTGCCAGACGGCGGCGCTGGTTGGCTATTTCGGGGAGCGCCTGCCTGGCCCATGCGGTCATTGCACCTCGTGCCTCGCGCACGGCGAAGGGATTGTCGTTGCCGCGCGGCGCGTGCTGCCTGCCGAACCGCCACTGCCACCAATCGCAACGCGCGTCGAGCGACTCTCCTTTGAGCAGCTGTGCCAGGCGCACCCTGGCGCGCTTGGCGAGCCGCGCCAGCAAGCCCGCTTCCTGTGTGGCCTGACCAGCCCCGCGCTGACGGCGGCCCGCCTCAGCCGCCACGCACTGTTCGGCGCGCTCGAAGACCGATCGTTTGCCGACGTGCTGGCCTGGTGCGGCGGCTCGCTCAGTCCCACAGCCGCCTGACTGCCCTTTTTGGGTGCAGGCGCGTATCTTGCCTGTGACGCGCGTGCCCCTGCCAACCGCGACAGGCGTTCTCACCGAGGCCACCCGTGCGCTCTTGCGCGACGAGCGGATCGTGCTCGGCCGCATTCGCGAGCTGCTGGTGGGCCAGGGCGCCACCGCGTCGGCGGTCGAGCAGCTACGGCAGGCCGAGCTCGACCTGGACGAGCCGTTCCTGCTCGTGGTAGTGGGCGAGTTCAACGCAGGTAAGTCCGCGTTCATCAACGCGCTGATCGGCGAGAGCGTGCTGCGCGAAGGGGTCACGCCGACCACTGCCGTGATCAC
>CBJLVJ010000644.1:0-2816 GCA_966426465.1 uncultured bacterium
CCGGGAACGAACTCCTCGATGGTGCGCCGCTCCGCTTCGCCGACGTGGACGATCGAGCCATCGTGGGCTGGCAATGCCAGCTCGCGCACGAAATGGTGTATGCCCTCCTGGGTGGCCATGCGGGTATACATGCCGCTCTTTTCGAAGTAAGCTTTCCGCAGCGGTTCGGCTCCAAGGCCGACCGTCCGCCACAGCGACCACGCGATGGTGAATTCGTCCTGATGGAGTGCCTCGTTGACGAACGTTCCCGCGGTGGCCAGGAAATCGTTAGCGGATGCATAGTCAGCTTCGCCGATCTGGCCCACGAAGCCAATCAGCGAGCCAAAGTTGCACCACATGCGCGACGGCTGGCCGCGCAGCGCATATTTCAAGTTCTGGTAGGCCTTGAGTTTGACGTCGCGTATGCGCCGGAACTCATCGAAACTCTTGGATGAGATGGTGCCGGACTTGTTGAGACCCGCGGCGCTGATGACCAGGTCGATGCGGCCTTCAGCAGCGCCTACGCGTCCGAGAGCCTGTTGCAAGGCCTCGCGATCGAGCACGTCGCAAGCGATGTAATGCACGCGGTCCGAGCCGCAGTACGCGGCCATGTGTGCAATGTTTCGGCGAGCGACTCGCGCGTCGAGGATTCGCTCGAACTGGCGATTGAGCACTGCCAGCGAGCGCTCCGGGTGAGCCACGCGCTGAGCGCTGAGGTATGCCGGGCGGGTTCGCGCGAAGTCCTCGTCACTGCCATCCAGGACCTCAGCCGGGTAGCTGTCCAGCGGATTGCTACCGATCAGGTACAGCGTGGGCCGGCAGTCCTCGGCCAGGGCCTTCAGAAGCTCGGCGGTGATGCCGCGTGCGCCACCGGTCGCGACCACCACCGACTCAGGTCCCAGAGGGACCTGCGCATCGGCGCTCAACGGTGCAGTGCGCTCTTCGAGCGTGGGGGCGTAGCGCTTGCCCTCCGCGTCGTAGACCACCATTGGCAAGAGGCGCCGCAGTGTCGATTCGCCCTCGGTCTGAGCGACTGCCGTGGACAGCTCGGTGGTCGCCGAGACAACCGCATAGACCAACGTTTCGGCCAGCTCCAGGGCGGCGCTCTTGGCCAGTCCGGTGAACAGGCCCGCGAACGGATGGATGCTCCCCGACGGCATCGCGTTCGTGAGCAGGGTCACGAACGAGGCCCCCCGGCCGGCTGCGAGTGCGGCGTGGCAACATTGCAGTGCCAGGAACGTCAGATCGTGCAACGCCACGAGTGAACGGGGCTCCTCCCACAGGCAAGTGCCGGGATCGGCGGAGGCGCCGATGTTGCTCAGCACGCGCAGGTGGAGCGGTTTGTCGGAATGGAGACGGAGGTGGCTCTCGATCGAGGCGCGCACCGCATCGGCGGTAATCTCGGGCAGATACACCCGCCCCCGCGCCGCCGTCCGAACTGGCCGAGTTGAGAGCACAAGTAAGCTGTCAGGCAGACTCTCAAGCTCGTCCAGCAGCTCCGGAGCGTCGGTCAACACGACACTTCCCGAAGGCAAATAGGGTGTCAACGGTCTGACCGACTCGCGCGCAGCGGGTACCAGGCGGGCTATGTGACGCCTCACCTCGAGTGGATGGGCCGGTGCGTACTCGTCGGCGTTGGCGAATTGCGCCGGAAGGGGCGTCGCGTCAGCGGCCGGGGGTTGGCCTGCACCTGGCATGCTGAGCCGAAGCGCTGCGTTCGGCTCGTCCAGGCCACGCCGACACACAATGGTGGCGTCTGACCGGCCGGCGTGGAGCGCCCGGACAACCGCCAGGCCGGCCTCGGCGCCAAGATATGTGCGGCCCGGTTCGATCCCGCCAGCTCCACACGTGACGATCGCCGTCGAGTTGTTGGCATCGGTTTGCTGAGACGGACCTTCAATGGAGGCCAGGATCGGCAGCCCGGCCACTCGCGCGGTGGTCTCACTCACCAGGGCGAAGAGGAAGGAGCCCTCGGCCAGGGCCACTTCCGAGGACTCGACGACGTCCGCCACGATCCCATGCAGCTCGGACGTGGTGTTGCCGTTGATGCCGCCGACGATCGCCATGCTGACGTCGCCACTGCGCAGATAGCGACACGCGACGTCGATGGCGCTGAGGGTCGATGACAGCCCGGTGTCGAGCGTCATATTCGGCCCTTTCAGGTCGAAGTAGTTGGCAACGCGCGCTGGAATGACGTTGGGCATCGAGCCCGGGAACGAATCCTCGTTGGTCGGTGGAATCAAGCGCTTCACCTCAGCGCTGACCCGCTCGAGCACCGGTTCGAGCCAGGGAGACGCCTGTAGACGCTCGTTGCCGCGCAGGGCTGAGCGCATGTCGTCCAGGTAGGAACGCTCGATATACAGGGTGGCGCTGCGAGTTGGTCCCAGGTGCCCGACGAAGACGCCCGTCGTTTCCCGGTGTGCGTCCCAGAAGTCGCCGAGTTGCGCGCGCAGGTCGTGCGCGGCCTGCAGGATCATGAGCTGGCAGCGGTCGAGGGTGCGGATCGCCCCAGGTGGCATGCGCACTTGCTCGAATGGTGGCGCGGGGTAGAACTCGCCGAATGACGTGGCCGGTGCAGGCCCGCGGCCCTCCATCCACGCGACCACCTGCTCGCGTTGGTTCAGTCCAGGCAGGTGGGCGGACCAGGCGACCAGGGCGATGCGCTCGTCCTAGACGCGACGGGCGGGAGGTGCGGCATGCGAAGCTGGGCTGGGCTCGGCCACCACCAGGTGCGCATTTGTCCCGCCGAACCCGAAGCCCGAAATGGCGGCCGTGCGCGGCTGGCCGGCTTTGGGCGGCCATGCGACCGGGCGAGTCGGGATTCGTAGCTGCGTTGA
>CBJLVJ010000645.1:0-2810 GCA_966426465.1 uncultured bacterium
GATCGAGTCAAAATCGTTGCGTAGGTCAGTCTGGCCATCGCGCCACGGTTCGCCCCTTTTACACGACCGCGGCGCGTGCCTGATGACCTGACGGAGCGCCGTTCAGGTGTAGCGGGCGAATCGGAGCTCTCTGCCAGGCTCGGGCGCCGCTGGAGTCGCGCACGACCAGTGTGCCGGGCAGGAGCACCCGCTCCGGGTCATGGCCCACGCCGGAGAGCTGTTTGAGCACCAGCTCGGCCGCCGTGCGGCCAAGCTCGTACAGCGGTTGCGCGACCGTGGTCAAGCGCGGACGGAACACGTCCGCCCAGGGGAAATCGTCGAAACCAACCAGCGCCACGTCGCCCGGAACCGCCAGCCCGTGCCGCTCGATAGCCATCACGGCCCCGATGGTCATCAGGTTGTTGGCGCTGAAGATCGCGGTTGGTGGCGAGGGCTGCTCCAGGAGGATCGTCGCGGCAGCTTTGCCGCCGTCGATAGTCGATCCCCCGGTCGCCACCAGCTGCTCGTCGAAGGCCAGCCCCGCCTCGTCGAGGGCGCGGCGGTAGCCGCGCTGCCGATCGACGGTCGAGGAGATGGGCGGCCGGCCGGCGATCATGCCGACCCGCTCGTGGCCGAGGCGGATCAGGTGGTCGACGGCCGCCCGCGCGGCGGCCTCGTTGTCCAGCATCACCACGGAAGTCCCAAGCCCGGCCACCTCGCGGTCGAGCAGCACCAGCGGGAAGCCCATGTCCACGAGCTCGTCGAGCTCCGGGTACGCGCCGCCCGCTGGCGCCAGGATCAATCCGTCGACGTGCTTGGCGCGCAGCACCCGCAGGTGCGTGGCTTCGCGCTGGGGATCCTCGTCGCTGTTGGCCAACAGCACGGTGTAGCCGTGCCCCTCGGCCACATCCTCGACGCCGCGCACCGTCTCGGTAAAGAAGGGATTGCGCAGGTCCGGCAGGATCAGGCCGAGTGTGTGCGACCGATTGGAGCGTAACGTCCGCGCGGCGGCATTGGGCTCGTAGTGCAGCTCGCGCACGGCGGCCAGTACGCGCTCGCGCAGGCCCGCGGAGACAAACCGCGTGCCGTTGAGCACGTATGAGACCGTCGCCACCGACACACCGGCGTGACGGGCGACATCCTGGACAGTCGGCATTGACTCCCCTGCTTGAAACGATTACGTAATCGTTTCAGAGTAGGCTGCCGTAGCCGCGTCGGTCAAGCGCAGCGGCTGGGCACGACCGCATCACTCGAAGGTGCGCCAGCGGCGCCCGTCCCGCTCGATGAACGCGTCGGCCCAACCGGGCCCCCAGCTGCCGGCCGGGTACTGGTGCACGTTGTCTGGGCGTTCGGCCCAGCCCTGGAGGATGTTTTCCGCCCATACCCAGGCCTCTTCGACCTCGTCGGCCCGCGTGAACAGCGTGCGGTCGCCGAGCATCGCGTCCAGCAGCAAGCGCGCGTAGGCGTCGGTCTGCTCGACCGCCTGGGGCCCGAACGAGCTGCCGTACAGGAAGTTCATGTCGACGTCCTGCAGCTCCATGGTCGGTCCAGGCACTTTGGCCCCGAAGCGCAGGCTGATGCCCTCGTCGGGCTGGATGCGCATCGTGAGCACGTTCGGCTCCAGCCGCTCCCGGCCGCGGAAGAACGCCTGGGGCGCCGGCTTGAACTGGATGGCGACGTCGGTCACGCGCCTGGGCAGCCGCTTGCCGTGGCGGAGATAAAACGGCGTGCCGGCCCAACGCCAGTTGTCGATGTGCAGCTTGGCCACGGCGAACGTCTCCGTGGCCGAGTCCGGCGCCACTCTGTCCTCGCCGCGGTAGCCCGGCACAGGCCGGCCGCCGATCGCGCCAGCCGCGTACTGGCCGCGCAACGTCAGCTCACCAGTCTGCTCGGGCCGGATGCGTCGCAGCGCCTTGAGCACCTTCAGCTTCTCGTCACGCAGCGGCTCCGCCTCGAAAACGACCGGCGGCTCCATGGCCACAATCGACAGGAGCTGCAGCATGTGGTTTTCGACCATGTCACGGAACGCACCGGTCTGGTCGTAGTATCCGCCGCGGCGATCGACGCCGATGCTCTCGGCCACGGTGATCTGGACGTGGTCGACGTAGTTGTGGTTCCAGATCGGCTCGAAGATGCCGTTCGCCAGCCGAAACGCGAGGATGTTCTGGACGGTCTCTTTGCCGAGATAGTGGTCGATGCGGTAGACCTGCGACTCGCGGAAGACCTTCTGGACCTCGCGGTTCAGGCGCTGAGCGCTGGCCAGGTCGGTGCCGAAGGGTTTTTCCACGACCAGGCGCACGAAGGTGCGGTCGTTCGCGGCTCGGTTGAGTCTGGCGGCGCTCAGCTGGGCGGTGATGACCGGGAACAGCTCGGGCGGGGTGGCCAGGTAGAACAGTCGATTACCGCCGGTGCCCCACTCCCGATCGAACGCGTCCAGGCGCTCGCGCAACCGCTGGTAGGTCGTCGGATCGTCGAGCGCGCCGTGGGCGTAGTGGAGCGCGGAGCTGAAGTCCCGCCAGGCATCCTCCGGCACGTCCGGCACGTCCGGCTTGCCGGAGTGGTCGCGGACGCCCTGGCGAGCGGCGTCGCGGAAGGCCTGATCGGTCAGTGGCGAGCGTGCCACCCCCAGCACGACGAAGTGGCGGGAGAGCAGCCCGGCCCGGAAAAGGTCGAACAGCGCCGGGGTCAGCTTGCGGTGGGTCAGATCGCCAGAGGCGCCGAAGATGACCAGCGCCACGGGGGGCGCGGTCCGCTCGAGCGGCGCGCGCTCCAGCGGGAGGATGGAGTCGGCGGGTCGTGCGCGGATGTCCAGACTATCGGGACCGAGCAGT
>CBJLVJ010000646.1:0-2805 GCA_966426465.1 uncultured bacterium
CTCGTAATACTCCGCTTCTTCCTTGTGCACGCCCATGCCGACCAGCGCACCGGCAATAGCGCCCACGCCGGCGCCGATCGCGGCCCCGCCCAGCGCGGTGGCGAAGGCACCCGCGGCGATGAACGGGCCGACGCCGGGAATGGCCAGCGCGCCGATGCCGACCAGCCACCCGCCGAGGCCGCCAAGAAGACCGCCAGCCACGGCGCCGGTCGCGGCGCCGGAGCCGGCGTGGGTGCCCGTCTCCTCGGCCATGCTCTGGGTGGCCTGCTTGTCGGGCGAGAGAATGCTGATCGTGTCGGGCGCGAAGCCTTCATCTTTGAGCGCCTCGATGGCCTCGCGCGCGTCATCGCGCTCGTGGAAGACGCCCACAACGGTGGAGCGTCGAGCTGCCTGAGTCACGGTCCTGGTTCTCCTTTATCCCGTTCGTCCAGTGGCACGTACAGCAACAGACGACTCCTGTGCGTCGCGCTGCACGCTATCGGCCGCGTATTGCATTTTCGGAACCGCCCGCTGGCTACTCTCGTACCAGTTCCGCACGATGGTGGCGGCTGTCTCGCGCCCGCCCAGGCCGAAGGCAAGCCCGAGCGCCAGCGCGACCGCCCCTATGACGGCCATGAACAGCGTATTGATGAGCGTGGTCGCAACCCCGATCTGGTTGACCGCGACGACGATGGCAAACGCCCACACCGCGACCCTCACCACGTTCGCCAGGAGGTCCGGGCTGCCGAGACCGGACTCCGCCGCGGCGCCACGCACCAGGCGTGACAGGCCATTCGCGGCAAGCCCGCCGATCACCAGCGCGATCATCGCCACCACGAGGTTCGGCAACCACAGCAACAGCTGCTGCAGCACCTGCGAAACCGCTGGTAGGCCGAGCGCGTCGAAGGCGCTCACCAGGACAATCAGTCGCACGAACCATTTGGCGATGGTGGCCACGAAACCTGCAGCGTCGGTCTGCAGTCCCATCTGCTGTACGAAGCCGCTCAGACCAGCGCGTCGCGCGAGGTCGTTGAACCTGACCGCCCGCAGGACGGATGAGACGACTCGGGCCAGGGCGGCGGCGATGAGCCAGCCGATGATGACAATGAGCAGGAAGCCGATCAGCTTCGGGATGGCTCCCAGGAGCAGGGCCAGAGCGGCAGCCAACGAAGTCATGACAGCCGTACCCCAGTCCGTGACGGGCGCTACTGCAGTGGGCATAACTTTCTCCTTTCATCTCACTGTGTGAGAAGCAATAAACAAAAATCAGGAATTAACCGAACTGAGACTTTGCAGCAGTAACTGTGCCATTGTTTATGCTTTCAACTGCATCTACAGGGGCACAATCAGCTGCACGACCCTGCTAAGTTACAGGTCGAGCAACAGCGGCTTACGAGTTACCCAAAAACAGGCGCTTCGCGTTGCCAGCAGTCGCTCATGGGGCTTGTTTCAGCTGGCGGCCAGGTCAGCCGGACGCGATACCGCCGAGTGCATCAGCATGCCAGGTGGCCGGCCACCACGTTGGCCAGCTCGCCCTTCACTTAAGGACGCCACAGAGTCTCGGGCCAGAAAAACTGCTCGCTGTTAATACCGTCCCGCCGCCGAAATGGTTCCCTTCCATTGCGGCGTGCATTCCCGGGCACGGCTCAGCACGCGCGCGAGGAAGCTCGGTGCCGGCGGCGCGAAACAGCCCTGCTCGCAAGCCACGGCGAGCAGGGCTGTCATTACCGAGCCGGTCGGGCGAGACCCTGGCGCGGCGGTGCCGCGTCCAGAGCGGCAGGCTTAGACGCCCCGGCCCACTCGTCTCCCCGTCAGAGCGCGGGAGATTGCCACCAACAGGCACGCTCCGAGCACGGCAACGATGAGACTCGGGATGTTCAGGCCGGTGACGTCGACGCCGAGCAGGGCGCCGGTGACCCAGCCGCCGACAACGGCGCCGAGGAGGCCCAGGAGAACGTCGCCCAGGAACCCGTACCCCGAGCCGCGCATGATCTTGCCGGCGAGCCAGCCCGCCAGCAGGCCGAGGATGATCCAGCCAATGATGCTCATCAACACCTCCGTGGTTGGGAAAGAGCCGCAGGCGTGCGGCAGCCTGCGCGTTCACCATTAGACCGCGTGAGCTGGATGGACCTGTCACACTCGGCGGTCCGCGTTGTCCAGGCGTGGTCCATCTCAGCCTAGCGGGCCATCTGCAGAGGCGGCTCAAAGGCCCACTCCTGCTCAGGCCCGCCATCGTCCTGCCACTGGATCATGGTCGTGCCGTTGTTCCGAGAGCCCTGCGGGTTGGCCAGCAGCTTGCCGCTGGCGGCATTACGGATCCGCACGCCACCGCTCGGCCCCGGTTCCAGGACCCACTCCTGTTCAGGTCCGCCATCCTCCTGCCACTGGATGATTTCGGTGCCGTTGTCGCGGGAGCCTTGCGGATTGGCCAGCAGCTTGCCGCTGGCTACGTTCCACAAACGTGTCTGGCCGTGGGGTCCGCGGTCCAAGTGCCAGGCCTGGTCAGACCCGCCGGTGTCGTCCCACTGGATGATCCTGGTCCCGTCGTCGCGCGAGCCCTGTGGGTCTGCCAGGAGCTTACCGCTGGCGAGATTGCGGATCCGATACATCGGGCCACTGGGTCGGCCGGCGCCACCCAGCAGCCCACCGCCGAAGGCGCGGGACACCGCCGCCGCGGCGAGGCCGGCCAGGGCGGCCTTGGCCAGTGGGTTGCTCTCACCGCCACTCCCACCCAGGAGCCCGCCGAGCAAGCCTGGCTGCTGTTGGTGGACCTGAGCCGTCGCCTGGGCGAGGTAGCGCGGGTCCTGGTACTGGTCCACCGGCACG
>CBJLVJ010000647.1:0-2798 GCA_966426465.1 uncultured bacterium
CACCACGGCTTCGGCCTCACCCCGCTGTAGCGGGTGTGACGGAAACGAGGGTGCATCACCCCGGGTTTTTCACAGCCTTGTGACAATCGTTAATCAATTCGTGAGCAGCGTGGCACAGCCCGTGCGCATGACAACCGGCAGAACCACACCACCGACAGAACCACGTAGTCGGCATGGCGGGTCACCGTAGCGGCCGAGCCCGATCGCCGCATGGCCCACATGCCGTGTGTCCCCTCCGCTTGCCACCCTCGTGGCCGTGCGTCGACCCCCGCACCGCCGGGTGGACCCACTCCGCGCCCGCTTCTCCACCAGCGGGACGGAGTGGCGGCGGGGGGTTTTTTGTTCGTCTCAGCCGACCGGTGGCGGGTACTTGAGGCCCATGCCGGTGCAGAACAGCACGACCCGCTCGTCGCCGGCGAGGAAACCCGCCTCACGCAAGCTGCGCGTGGCCGCCCAGGTGGCGGCCGCTTCAGGAGCGGCGTACACGCCCGCCAGTCGGCCCATCTCGAGCTGCGCCTGGCGAATGTTGTCCTCACTCACGGCAATGGCAGTGCCGTCCGTCTGGCGCACCGCGTCCAGGATCAGGTAATCGCCGATGGCTACCGGTACCCGCAGTCCGGCGGCGATGGTCTGCGCGTGCTGCCACGGCTCGGCGAAGCGCTCGCCCCGCTGAAACGCGCGCACGATCGGCGCGCACCCTTCGGACTGGACGACCACCATCTTCGGTCGCGCGGCGCCGATCCAGCCCAACTGCTCCAGCTCGTCGAAGGCTTTGCGCATGCCGACGATGCCAGTGCCGCCGCCAGTTGGATAGACGATGACGTCGGGCAGGCACACCTCGCCCCAGCCGCCCTGTTCGGCGAGCTCCAGGCCCATTGTCTTTTTGCCCTCCTGGCGGTACGGCTCGCGCAAGGTCGATACGTCGAACCAGCCGTTGCGCGGCGCCATCTCGCGAATGAGGCGGCCCGCATCGCTGATCAGGCCGTCCACCAGGGTCACATCCGCGGCATACACGTCCGCCTCGACCCGGTTCAGCTCCGGTACATCGCGCGGCATGGCGAGGTGCGACTCCAGTCCGCCCGCCGCGGCGTACGCGGCCGCCGCGGAGCCAGCGTTGCCGGCCGTGGGTAGCGCCACGCTGCGCGCGCCAAGCTCCTTCGCACGAGACACCGCTGCTGCGAGTCCGCGAGCCTTGAAGCTGGCCGTCGGATTCTGGCCTTCGTCCTTGAGCTCGAGCTGCCCGCGCTCCATGCCGAGCGCCGCTGCCGCAGCGCGTCGAATCCCGACCAGCGGCGTCATGCCCTCGCCCAGCGAGATCACGTTGGCCGCGTCTCTGACGGGCAGCAGCTCCCAGTAGCGCCACATGTCCCAGCGTCGGCAAGCGAAGTCGGACGGTCGAACGGCCTGGCGTACCCCGCCGAGGTCGTAGCGCGCGAAGAGCACCTTGCCGCACGCCGTGCACACGGTTTGCAGCCGGTCGGCGTCGTGGCGCAGGCCGCACGCGGTGCACTCGAGGTGACTGAGGAAGCTGCGCCAATGCGCCATGCGAGGACCCTAACACGCTACGCTTAACCTCAGTCATGGACGCGCGCGAGCAGAGCAGGTTGAGCCGACGAGCGTGGTTCGCGGGACTGGTATCCGGGGCTGGCCTGCTCGCTGCGGCCTGTTCCTCGCCAGCCGCGCAGGTGCTGGACACGCCCGAGGGTCGGGTGCTGCAGTACGAAGGTGACGACCTGCTCGTGCTGGTCACGGGCCTGGAGCCGACCTATCGCGCTGGCGACCACCTGCACCTGAACTTGCTGGTCAACAATCAGTCTGCGGGCTTCGTGCAGGTCAAGCTGCGCACCAAGCTGCTCGGCCGCGCGGACCAGCCCGTGGTGCAGGTCGACCCGGTCCTCCTCGACGTCAAATCCGACGACGCGACGGCCACCGACCAGGACGTGCTGCTGCCCCGCGACCTGGTGCCTGGCGACTACACGCTGAGTGTCGAGGTGCCGCCGTGGAAGCTCGACGGCCGCGAGTTCGGCGGGGGCGCCACGCTGCGCGCGCCGGTGCGACTCGAGGCCCCTTCAACCGAGTAGCAACCTACGTGTAAGGCTCGAGCCGCTCGCCCTTCAGTGACATCTTGAGCGCCTGACCAGCCGGCAACGCATCGGCGAAGACCTCGGGGTGGAGCATGCGCGCAAGTGCCTCGAGGCCGTCGACCAACCGCGGGCCAGAGCGGCTGAACAGGTGGGTGTTGCCTGCGAAGACTCGACCCGACTGGACCGCGGGCAGTGAGTCCCAGCCGGGCCGCTGCCTCAGCAGGTCGAACTCCGCCGCGACACGCTCGAGCTCCAGGCTGCACGGCATGAGCACGATGGCCTCTGGTTGATAGGCGACGACGTCGCTCCACTCGATACGACGGGACGGACCGCCAGCAGTGCCCAGCTCGTCGCGTCCGCCAGCGATCTCGACCATCTCGGGCACCCAGTGTCCTGCCGTGTACGGCGGATCGAGCCACTCCATGCAAAAGACGCGCGGCCGCGACAGGCTCGCAGCGCGCGTGCGCACGGCGTCAAGCCGCCCGCGCAGGGCCTCGATCGTCTCGGCGCTCCTGTCCGGCACACCTGCCACACGCGCCACCAGCTCGACGTCCTCGAATACCTGGTCGAGGTTGACCGGGCTGAGCGAGACGACGCGCGGGGTATAGCCCAGGGTCTGGCTGGCCAGCTCGACGTCCCGCCTGGAGACGGCGCACACCTCGCAGATCTCCTGGGTCAGCACGACGTCGGGGCGCAACTGACGCAGCAGGTCGG
>CBJLVJ010000648.1:0-2795 GCA_966426465.1 uncultured bacterium
AGCCGCAGTGCTACACGGCGTACACACCGTACCAGCCAGAGGTCAGCCAGGGCACGCTGCAGGCCTCCTTCGAATTCCAGTCGCTGGTGTGCGAGCTGCTCGGCATGGGCGTGGCCAACGACTCGGTGTACGACGGCGCGTCGGCCGTTGGCGAGGCGGTGCTGATGGCCCAGCGGCTCACCCGACGCGAGCGGGTGGTGCTCGCCGGCAGCGTCCACCCGCACTGGCGCGAGACGGTCGAGACGTACGTGGCCGCCCGCGAGGTCGAGATTGCCACCAGCCGTGTCACGGTCGACGAGCTGGGCCTGCGCGAGCAGCGCGTGCTGGAGCTGGTCGACGACAACACCGCCGCCGTGGTGGTGCAACAGCCCGACGTCTTCGGCCACGTGCGCGACCTGAACGGTCTGGCGCAGGCGGTGCACGAGCGCGGCGCGCTGCTGATCGTCGGCGTGGCCGACGCGACTTCGCTCGGGGTGCTCAAGTCGCCTGGGGACTGGGGCGCCGACATCGCCACGGCCGAGGGCCAGTCGCTCGGGTTGCCGCTGCAGTTCGGCGGGCCGTGGGCCGGCCTGATGGCCTGCAAACCGGAATACCTGCGCCAGCTGCCCGGCCGCATCTCGGGTCAGACGACCGATCACGATGGGCGGCGCGGCTTTGTGCTCACCCTGCAGGCGCGCGAGCAGCACATCCGACGCGAAAAGGCCACCTCCAACATCTGCACCAGCCAGACGCTGCTGGCGATCGGCATCACCGCCTACCTGTCGCTCATGGGCCCCGCCGGGCTGCGCGAGGTGGCCCGCCAGTCACACGCCAAGGCGACCTACGCCGCCGCGCGCATTACCGAGGTGCCAGGCTATGCCGTGCTGACACCGCGGCCGTTCTACAACGAGTTTCTCGTGCGCACACCCGTGACCACGTTCGAGCTTCGGCACCGGCTGGTGCAGCGCCATATGCTCGCCGGGGTACCGTTGTTCAACGGGCTGGACGGCTTCGAGCGTACGCTGCTGCTCGCGTTCACTGAACAGAACACGCGCGCCGAGATTGACGCGCTCGTGGATGCCCTGGCGGAGGTAGCGCCATGACCACGCTGATCCCGCCGCCCACCGCGCTGAGCCCTGGTCTGCAGCCTGAGCCGCTCCTCATCGAGCTGTCGCGCCCAGGCGCGCCCGGTCACCAGCTGCCGCCACTCGACGTGCCCGAGGCCGACGATTTCGGCGGACAGCTCGTGCGCTCCGAGCTGTGCCTGCCCGAAGTGGGCGAGCTCGACGTGATCCGCCACTTCACACACCTCGCCCAGCGCAACTTCTCGATCGATTCCGTGTTCTATCCGCTGGGCTCGTGCACGATGAAGTACAACCCGCGCGTCAACGAGGACGTCGCGCGGCTGGCCGGCATGGCGCATATCCACCCATTGCAGCCCGACGAAACGGCGCAGGGCGCGCTGCGCATCATGTTCGAGCTCCAGAACTTGCTGGCGGCCATCACCGGCTTCTCGGCGGCCACCCTGCAGCCCGCCGCCGGGGCGCAGGGCGAGCTCGCGGGCATGCTGATGATGCGCGCCTACCACCTGGACCGTGGTGACACCGCGCGTCGCAAGGTCCTGGTGCCTGATTCGGCCCACGGCACCAATCCCGCCACGGCGGCGATGGCCGGTTTCCACACGGTGTCGATTCCCTCAGACAGCAGCGGCAACATCAACCTGGAGCGACTGAAAGCCGAGCTGGACGACACGGTGGTCGGCCTGATGCTGACCAACCCCAACACCCTCGGCCTGTTCGAACGCCAGCTGCGCGAAGTGACCGCCGCGGTGCACGCCGTCGGTGGCCTGGTCTACGGCGACGGCGCGAATCTGAACGCCATCCTGGGCGTGGTCAAGCCCGCCGAGATGGGTTTCGACTGCGTGCACATCAACGTGCACAAGACATTTTCGACGCCGCATGGCTCGGGCGGGCCGGGCGCCGGACCCGTCGTGGTCAACGATCTGCTCGAGCCGTTCTTGCCCGCGCCGGTGGTTGTCCAGGATGGCGACGGCACGTTCCGCCTCGACTTCGATCGCCCGAAGAGCATTGGTCGCCTGAAGGGCTTCCAGGGCCACTTCGGCATCCTGGCGCGCGGCTATACGTACATCCGCATGCACGGCCCAGACGGCCTGCGCACGCTGAGTGAGACCGCCGTCCTCAACGCCAACTACCTGCGCGCGCTGCTCGAGGACGTGTTCGAGGTGGCCTACGACCGCTCCTGCATGCACGAGTTCGTGCTCACCGCTCGACGCCAGAAGGCGAGCTACGGCGTGCGTACGCTCGACATCGCCAAACGCCTGCTCGACTTCGGCATTCATCCACCGACGATCTACTTTCCGCTGATCGTCGACGAGGCCATCATGGTCGAGCCGACCGAATCGGAATCGCGTGCCACGCTGGACCACTTTGCCGCGGTGCTGCGCCAGATCGCCCACGAGTGCGAGGAGAGTCCCGACGTCGTGCGCGAGGCGCCGCGGCACCAGGTGGTCGGCCGGCTGGACGAAGTCTCGGCCGCGCGCAAGCCTGTCCTCCGTTGGGGTTAACGTTCTAGTACACTCCCGGCAAACCGTACCCACAGGGGAGACCGACCAAACATCGTGGCGCTGGACAACAAACGGGCGTTACTGGAGGTCCGCGACCTTCGCACGCAGTTCTTCACTCAGGATGGAGTGGTCAAGGCCGTCAACGGTGTGTCGTTCACCCTGAATGAGGGCGAGGCACTCGGCCTGGTGGGCGAGTCTGGCTGTGGCAAGAGCGTCAGCGCGCTGTCGCTCA
>CBJLVJ010000649.1:0-2794 GCA_966426465.1 uncultured bacterium
CCGTCTACAACGTCTCGATGCCGCTGCTGAAGCGCCACTTCCCCGATCGACCACCGTTCCGCATCCTCGAAGTAGCGTGTAGCGAAACGGCGCCGTCGAACGGCCACGTCCCGCAGGCCGAGGCGCTCACCGACCGCATCGGCGCCGGGACAATGTCATCCTGAGGGAGGCACGACCGACGGATCCGCATCTTGTGACGAGCGTCGGAGTTGCTGGATGGATCCTTCGCAAGCTCAGGATGACAGGGCGGCTTGAGAGAGCGAAAGGGCTCGAGTCGGACTGCCAGCCAACTAGGCTGCTACCGCGGTCTGTAGCGTGGTAGCTGCGACAGCCGTCTCCAGGGCCGCCTCAGGCGCCGCGCGACCGGCCTGGCGCGAAGCGAGCGCCTCGAGCACGGACGTGAACAACTCGATGGGCATGCACGGTAGGCTGATGGTTCCATCGGCTTCGACGGCGCCTTCGCGGGTGTGCGAGACCTGCAGCACGGCCGCGTCATGTGTCCGCGGATCCGCCCGCAGCAAGCCGACCAGATCGGTCGGCGCGATCTCTGGCAGGTCGCGACCCACGATGACCACATGGGGCCGGGTGTCGCGCGCGAGCCGCAGAGCTGACATACCGTTCGAGGCCTCTTCGACGCTGAACCCGGCGGTGCTCAGCGCGCCGCTCACGCACAGGCGGCTCCAGCGATCGTAATCCGCGATCAATACATTCACGCCCCTGTACCCGCTCACGTGGTGATCGAGTATCCCCGTGCGCGCCACGCCGCGGCCTCGGCATTCGTTACGAAAAGGGCATCTGGCTTTTGGTTGAACTGCCCAAGGCGCATGCCGGTGGCCACGTCTATTGTGAATGCAGGTCGGCGGCGCCGCGGTCCCAATGCCACCTCCCCGCCGCGGTTGCCGCGCGACCGTCCCCGCCCGGTGCGCCGCAGGGGCGGGCCCGAATCTATGCTATGCGGTGCATGTTCCAGCTGGTTGTCGACGACGAGCTCGCGTTAGTGCTCGCCGAGGAACGCCACGCGCAGGCGATGACGGAGCTCATCGTGCGCAACCAGGCCCGCCTGGCGCGCTGGGAGCCCTGGGCTGAGCAGCCCGCCACCCTCGAGAGTACGCGCGCGTACATCCGCTCGGCGCTCGAGGACTTCGTCAGAGGCCGCCAGATTTCGACGATCATCGCCCTCGAGCGCGGGCACCATTTCATCGGCCGGTGCGGCATACGCATCAACCCGTACGCGGGCTCGGCCGACATCGGCTACTGGATCGACGGCGAGTACGAAGGCCGGGGGCTCACGAGCCGCGCGGCGAAGGCGCTTGTCACCAACGCCTTCGCCGAGTTAGGACTGGCCAAGATCGAGCTGCGCACGAGTGTTTCGAACCAACGCAGTCGTGCGCTCGCCGAGCGGCTCGGCTTCAGCTTCGAAGGCATCCTGCCCGGCGCACTTCACTTCGCGAACCGTGCCGACGACGTGGTCCTCTACGGCGTAACCGCCGCCGAATGGACCAGTCCCGGCGTGACCTCACGTGTGTTGTGACGCGCTCAGGGAGTGCTCCACGTCGCCTGCCAGGATTGGAACTGGCGCACAGGCACGTCGGGCACGTCGACGGTGACCTCGGTGCCTGGGGTCCAGGCTTCGGGGGGATCCCACCACAGGTCGGCGAGGTCCCAGATGTGCTGGCGCGGCTCGTCGCGCCGATCGATCCAGAACTCCAGGCGCGTGCCCGGGGGTAGCTGCCGTTCGGCGCGCCAGGTGGTGCGCAGGATCCAGCGCGGCCCGTCGACGTCTAGCGCGCCGTCAGGGCTGGGCAGCAGGGCCGCAGAGAGCAGGGTCACCTCGCCGTAGCTCGCACCTGGGACATCGAGCGCGGAGTCATGAGGCTCAGGGTCCGCCAGCACACGCGAAAGTGTGCTGATCGGAACCGCTGGCGCATTGGGCACGCGCTGCAACAGCAGCAGACCGTCCTGTGCGCTCTGCACGCGCCAGCCCCCCTCGGCCAGCATGTCGCGAACGCGCAGGAACACGTCGCCCGGGCTGGTCGGCGCGGCGCTGGCTCGCAGATCGAGCAACACGAAGCTGGCATCCAGCACCGCTGGGAAGACGTACACGCCGGCGCGACGGCTCACGCGCGGCACCACAGCGGAGGTCGCGCTGACCGTAGCGTCGGCGGGCAGGCTGGCGGCCAGCGCCGCGGCCTGGCGCGCATGGTCGCTCACGGAGGCCGGCGCGTAGTTGGCGGCCAGCGGTCCGGCGCCTTCCAGGAGGTATGCCGTCAGGCTGCCAAGGATCAGCAGCAGGCTGGCCGCATGCACCAGGTGGCGCCTGGGGCGGAACAGCCGAAGACTGGCAGCGGCTGAGGCCGCCACAAAGGGCAGCACCAGGCCCGAGTAGTGGGCTTTGCCAGCCGCCATCCATGGCGAAGTCGACAGCGCGTTCAGTGCCAGGCTGGGCACAGCCGGCAGCAGCGCCAGCGGAGCGAAGACAACCGCCCACGCGCCGCTGAGCGCCAGGGTTCCTGCGTACTCGCGCACCTGATCGCGCAGCAGCGCGTCGAGCGTCGGCACGAGACCCGCGCCGAGGGTCGATCCATAGCGGACCTCGAACGGCGAGACGCCGCCGCTGTACACACGGACAACGGCCAGCGACGCTACCGTGCAGGCGACGCCCATGGCGCCCATGAGCAGTCCGGCGCGGCGAGCTCTGGCAAACACCACCAGACCCAGCGCCGCGACAACCGGGCCGACGTCCTCGCGAGCGGGAAGCGCCAGCGCCACCGCGATCACGGCCTGGCGTGGCGAA
>CBJLVJ010000650.1:0-2785 GCA_966426465.1 uncultured bacterium
CAATGCGTTGCAGCTCCTGCAGCCGCTCGCCCGGCTGCTCACCCAGAAACGCCAAGGTCACGTGCAGCAGCGACGGCTCCGACCATCGGTACTCCCGGTTCTCGTCCTTCGGCTTCAGCCGCCCCAGCGCCGCCTGGATCTCGCTCGGTAATTCGATCGCAAAGAACAGCCGCACAAAACAAAAATGGAAGCCTGAGTTTTGCAAGCTTAAGGGTTTCTGGAAGTCGCAGACTTGCGACATCTAAAAAAAACTCGTTATGGATTGAACCTCATTATGTATGGATTTATGAATTTGATGTGAGGTCCCATTGTTCGATGTTCCAGGTCTCGCCGACGGGGGCCGGGGTGGGGCGGAAGTTGACGAGATTGGGGCTGGTGGCGGTGGTGACGGGGCGCAGCAGCAGGGGGACGACGGGCAGGTCGGACTGCCAGATCGTCTGGGCCTCGATCAGGGCGCTGCGGCGAAACGCCGGATCGATACTGCTCTGCAGCTGCTTCACGAGCAGGTCGTTGCGCGGGTTCTTGTAGTCGCTGTAATTGCCACCCTGGAAGCCGTTGGCTCGCGTGGGCACACCCGGCGTCGTAAGCGTGTAGGCGGCGTCGGCAGCCGGGTCGTACGAGCTGACCCACGCGAACTGGGCGATGTCGAACTGGCGGCTGGCCAGCGCCTGGGGCGATGCGCCCGAGGTGTCGAACAGGGTCGAGCTCGGAAACGAGTCGACGGCCAGCTCGATGCCGATCTGGGCCAGCTGGTCCTTAACCATGGCCATGAGCGCGGGTCGAAAGCTGGCAGGCGTGCCCCAGTACTTGAGGCTCAGCCGTTGGCCCTTCTTCGAGCGGATGCCGTCCGCGCCAGAGCGCGCCCAGCCCGCACGATCGAGCAGCTCATTGGCCTTGCCAGGATTGAAGTCGTAGTGCGGCAGGTTCGGCTCGAACGCCCACGACCACGCCGGCAGCTGGCCGGTGGCAACCTGCGCTTTGCCGAACATGACCGCCTCGTTGAGCGCGTCGCGGTTCAGCCCGTAGGCGATCGCCTGGCGCACGCTGCTATCGCCCAGGATCGGGTTGTCAAAATTGAGCGTGAGCTGCTCCCAGGCATTGCCGGGCGTGTAGTGGGGCTGGATGCCAGGCAGCGCGTCGAGCACCGGCGCATCTGCGGCGTCCAGGCTGTCCTGGGCGACGACCTGCACCTGGCCCTGGGCCAGCGCGGTCAGGCTGTCGTTCTTGTCGGGCATGATCCGAAAGACCGCCACGTCGAGCGCCGGCTGAGCGCCGCGCTGGGACAGGGGAAGCCGACGCGAGGCGAACGTGAGCGCGCTGCCCGGTTCCCAGCTAGCCAGAACGTAGGGGCCCGTACCGACCGGGTTGCGGGCAAAGTCCGACGTCTCGATTGCGCCGACCTGCCCGCTGTGGCGCGGGTCATCGCCGACGATCTCGCGCAGCTTGTGCCTCGGGAAGATGGCTGGCGCGTCGTACAGGCCAAACAGGTACAGCGGATCCACCACGGGATCGTTGCCCTGGTCCTTGTAGCGGTCGGGATCGAGCGCGCGCGCCTCGTTCGCCGACAGGTAGCTGAACCTGACCGTGTAATCGTCGACCTTGTCGACGCTCTTGAGCTTGTCCTCGACGGTCGTGTCGAATCCCGACTGTGGGTTCATCATCAGCTGCCACGTGTAGACCACGTCGTCGGCCGTGAACGGCTCGCCGTCGCTCCAGGTAACGTCGTCGCGCAGCGGCATGGTGACGACCAGCCGCCGGTCGGCGCCGTCGCCGCTCAGCTTCACGAGCGAGTTGTCTGGCGACGGAATGGCCGCCGCCAGCGCCGGGTACGGGTTCATCTGATCGTCCAGGCCGACCAGTTTGTCGAAGACCAGGTTGGCGACCAGCTGCCCCGCGAGCGTCGTCGGGTTGTACAGGCGGTCTGGTTCGTGTGCCATCGCGACGGTGACGGTTCTGGGCGTTTGCGCCCGCAGCGGGCCGGCGCCCGATAACAAACTCGCTACAACGACAAACGCTAGCCAGGTTCGCATGTACGAGTAGGGTAGCCCGAACTCACGAACAACCCGAAAGTACTAATGGGCACTCCTCCCCGACCGGTTATCCCTTTAGACAACGGCCTCAACGACGATATGGTGCGGGTAATGCACCGGGATCTCCTGCGCGGCGTCCAAGCTCTCGTCTCCACTGCCCTGCCGAGCCTGCGGGTGGTCGCCCTGACCTATACGGGTCTTGGCGGCGTAGCCGCTCTCGTGCTGGTGATCGCCGTCGCGGTGATGCCGAAGCAGCCGCTCCTCGAGCAGGTGACTGAGCCCGCCCGTCAGGCGGTCACGAACTTCGTGCCGCCAGCCGTCGAATTCATCGCACGGCCATCGGCGCAGGTTGCCCCGCCGCCCGCCATCGCGCCGACAGCGGCGCCGTTCATGGCAACGGTGACCATCGATGTCACCATCGAGGATGCCGAGCCGATTGTCGTGGAAGAGCCGGTGGTGGTCGAGCCCGAGCCCACCGTGGCGCCCGTGCCCGTTGCGCGGCCCGTTTTTATCCCCACCCTGGTGGTAACGGCGCCAGCGCCGGAAGAGCAAGCAGCGGACGAGGAGCAGCCTGAGGACGACGTCGTCGACGAGCTGGCGCCGGTGGAGATCACCCCAGCGGCCACGGCCATCGTCGAGCCGGCCGCCCCGGAGCTGCGGATCGCGAGCACCGAGACGCCCCGAGCCCTGCCCACTGCGCCAACCACTCCACAAGAAGCCAAGGCACGCGCGGACGCTGCAAATCAGGCGGCGAT
>CBJLVJ010000651.1:0-2784 GCA_966426465.1 uncultured bacterium
CGGCCAACGTCAGGCTGCACGATGTCGGCGCCGCCCTGCGCGATGAGCTCCTTGAAGCCATAGCGCGTGTACTCGTGCTCGCCAGTCGCCACGGGAATGTCGATGGCGCGCGCGATCGCCGCCAGTCCGGCCACGTCGTCGGCCAGCACCGGCTCCTCGAACCACTTCACGTCGTACTCCGCCAACCGTCGCGCCATACCAATCGCCTGTTTCGCGTAGTAGCCGTTGTTCGCATCCACGTAGATCTCCACGTCGTCGCCGACCGCCTGGCGCACGGCGGCGACCCGCTGGAGGTCTTCGCGCTCCGCGTGTCCAAAGTCTTTGGCTACCTTCATCTTTACCCGGGGGATGCCGCGCTCGACGTAGCCGGTCTGTTCCCGCACCAGCTCCGCTTCGGTGAACGAGGTCCAGCCACCCGAGCCATAGATCGGCACGCGATCCGTGTAGGGCCCGAGCAAACGGTACAACGGCACCTCGAACAGCTTGGCCTTCAGGTCCCACAAGGCGATGTCCACGGCCGAGATGGCGCAGAACGCGACGCCTTTGCGTCCGAAACCGCGCACCCGCCAGAACATGTCGTCCCACAGCTTCTCGATGCACAGCGGGTCCTGCCCGATCAGCAGCGGCCCCAGCACACCCTGCACGATGTCCCGTGCGACGGTCTGGCCAACACCCAAGCCCTCATAGCCCGCGTCCGTCTTGATGTGCACGAACAGGGCGCTCCGCCCCATTTCGCGGTGGCGAATGGTTGCATCCTGAATGCCCGCCAGGTCGGGCTGCCGCAGCACGGTGGTCGACACATCGGTGATGGTTGCCTGCTTCATGCGATCGGTACCGAGCGTACCATCGTCAGAACCAGTGCTCCTTGTCGACTACGTTGCGCAGTGGCTCACCGGCCACCAGCCGCCGTGCGTTGTCGACGACGATGTCCCGCCGGCGGTCGTCGAGGTACGGTCCGTAGCCTGCCACGTGCGGCGTGAGCAAAACATTCGGCGCGCTCCACAGCGGGTGGTCGGCCGGCAGGGGCTCCTGCTCGAAGACATCCAGCGCCGCGCCGGCGATCCGCCCCGATTCCAACGCGGCGACCAGGTCGTCCAGGCGCGTGGTCATCCCCCGCCCGATGTTGATGAAAAAGGCCGTCGGCTTCATCCGCCCAAACCGCTCGGCACCCATGAAGCCCTCCGTTTCCGGCGTATGAGGCACCGTCAGGATGACGAAGTCCGCGCGTGGCAACAGCTCGTCGAGCGCCTCGGGCGGGTGCATCTCCGCCACACCCTGCGGCTGTTCCGCTCGGCGAGCGTCCACACCGATCACGCGCATGCCGAAGGCCGCGCACAGGCGCGCGGTCTCCCCGCCGATCCCGCCAACGCCCACGATCAACGCCGTGGACTCCGGTAGATACACCATGCCTTCGTCGAGCGGGGCCGGTTTCCATTCGTGCCGGACCTGCAGGGGTAGGTACACCTGTAGCCCGCGCGCGAATGCCAGCACGAAGGCCATGATGTGCGCCGCGATGTGCTCGTTGAAGATGCCTCGAAAGTTGGTCACCTGCACCGGGTGACGCGCCAGCTCCGGGTAGTAATACCCGGCGGGCGGGGCGGCGGCCGGTGCCTGCAGCCAGCGCAACCGCTGTGCGCGCTCGAGCATGTCGCGCGGCAAGGTTCCAAACGCGGCGTCGGCGTTCACAATCTCTCGCGCGGCCTCCTCCGGCGTCTCCGCCACGACGACCTCGATGCCCGGCACGTTGTCCGCCACCGACCGGGCCCACGCCCGCGCCTCGTTGCGCTGTGGCGGCAGGAATACCATCTTCATTGCGCGTTACCTCGTCTCGCAGATGCGCGACCGGCCGCCTGGCGCATGACGCGAAACGGGTTGGGCATCGCCTCCACCGGCACGTCGATCAGCATGGGCTCCGCCGTGGCGGCGCCCAGTGCCTCGCGCAAGATCCCTTCGAGCTCCGCCGGCGTGGTCGCCCGCGCGCCCCGAACGCCAAAACTTTCGGCCAGTTGCACGAAATCAGGATTTGCCAGGTCGGTCCCCAGCACCCGCCCGTCGAACTGCTCGACCTGGGCTCGCCGCACATTGCCATAAGCGCCGTCGTTGAAGACCACCGTGACCAGCCCGATACCGTACTTTCGCGCCGTCGACAGCTCTGCCAGCCCCCAACCGAAGCCGCCGTCACCGGTGATCGACAGCACTGCCCGCTCGGGATTCGCCACTTTCGCGCCGAGCGCCGTTGGGAATCCGTAGCCGAGCGTGCCCTGGTAACCGGGGCCGACGTAGCTTCGCGGCAGATACACCGGATAGGCCACCATCGCCAGGTAACCGACCTGTGTGAATTCGTTTACCAGGATGCCGTCCTCCGGCATTGCCGCGCGCAGCGCGCGAACCCACGAGATTTGCGGCTCGATCCCAGCCAGGATGTCCGCCGCCCATGTCCGCGCGGCATCCAGCTCCGAGCGTCGCGAGGGCCGGCGTGGCAGCCCATGCAGGTGCTCGAACAGCGCCTCGAGACCGGCTCGCGCATCCGCCTGTATCGCCAGCGTGGGCTGGCGCGGATCGCCGAGCGCCTGCCGATCGACATTCAGCAAGATCAAGCTCGCCCCGGGCGCCAGCGTGTGTGGTTCCTGGCCATTCAAAAAGCGCGTGCCAACCGCCAGCACCACGTCGGCCTCGGCCAGCACATCTCCGCCCGCGAACGAGGTCAACGCCAGCGGGTGGCGGTCGTCGAGCGCTCCCCTGCCGTTTGCCGTCATGACCACCGCGGCCTGCAGACACTCGGCC
>CBJLVJ010000652.1:0-2782 GCA_966426465.1 uncultured bacterium
ACCGGACGGTCGGCCGAGTCCCGTGGCTGCCCTGACGTCGGATCGTGCCGGCGGACTGTACCTGGCCGACCCCGCCCACGCGCGCGTCCTGCACGTTCTCGCAGACGGCAGCTTCGTGCGTCAGTTCCGCGACCCTGCCCTGGCTGGCGTGCGCGAGATTCAGTCCAGTCCGGATGGCCAGCGCCTGTATGGTTTAGTGGCTTCCGGCGTGCTTGTATTCGACGTTCCCCCAATGTGACGCGCATCCTCGGCATCGAAACCAGCTGCGATGAGACGGCGGTGGCCGTCGTGCGCGACGGGACCAGCGTGGAATCGAACGTCATCGCGTCGCAGACCGACCTTCATGCCCGCTACGGCGGGGTGATGCCCGAACAGGCATCCCGCGCCCACCTGCGAGCGATCGTGCCGACGCTCGAGGAGGCCCTGGCAGTGGCGAGGACGGATTGGGGCGATATCGACGCGATCGCGGTAACCCACGGCCCTGGCCTGGCCGGCGCCTTGCTGGTCGGCGTCAACGTGGCCAAAGGCCTGGCGTTCGCCCGACGCAAGCCGCTCCTTGGCGTGAACCACCTGGAAGGCCACGTCTACGCCAACTGGCTGGACCCGTCCGACGAGGAGCCGCCCTTCCCGCTGGTTGCCCTGATCGTCTCGGGCGGTCATTCGGACCTGGTGCTCAGCGACGGGCATGGCCAGTACCGCCGCCTCGGCCGTACGCGCGACGATGCCGCCGGCGAAGCCTTCGACAAAGTGGCCCGGCTGCTCGGCCTCGGCTTTCCCGGCGGCCCGGCCATCGAACGCGAGGCGGCCGGTGGCGACCCGCGGCGCTTTGCCTTCCCACGCGCCTGGCTCGATGCCGGGTCCTGGGACGTTTCGTTCAGCGGGCTCAAGACGGCCGTGCGGCACCAGGTACGCGATCTGGGCGTTGACCCGGATCGCGCCTCAGCCGAGGAGCGCCGCGCCCGCCTGCCCGTGGCCGACCTGGCAGCCAGCTTTCAGGCCGCCGTCGTGGACGTGCTGGCCACCAGAGCGGCCCGCGCGGCGCACGAGTTCGGCGCCAGGTGCCTGGCGCTGGGTGGCGGGGTGGCCGCCAATCGCACCCTGTTGCATACCGTCGAGCAGCGCGCCCAGTTGCCGGTGGTGTGCCCCCCGCCGCGCCTGTGCACGGATAACGCCGCCATGATCGCCTCCGCCGGCTACTTCCGCTACCGCGCCGGCGAGCGCTCCGACCTGCGCCTCGACGTCGAACCAGGCCTCCCCATCGCCTAGGGCGGCTACTGCGGCGCTGGCTATTCCCGGGGCCGCCCCTGGGCGCAATCTGTTGGACCGTCGGCGGAGCCGACTCCTGGCACTCCCCAATTGCAAGTGCTAATCCGACCCTGGTACGATTGTGCTGCTTAGCACTCTTGTCCAGAGAGTGCTAACTCGCCCCCAATCGCGGGGCCTCGATATTCCTAGCTCAGAGGGAGAGGGGACATCGCATGGCGAGTCTCAACCTGCGTCCTCTTGGCGATCGCGTGGTGGTCAAGCCACTCGAACGCGAGGAGGTCACCAAGAGCGGCATCGTGCTGCCTGACACCGCCAAGGAGAAGCCCCAGCAGGGCGAAGTCCTGGCCGTTGGCCCGGGCCGCGTTCTCGACACCGGCGAGCGCGTGACGCCCGATGTCAAACAGGGCGAGCGCGTGCTGTTCGCCAAGTACTCGGGCACCGAGTTCAAGCTCGAGCAGCAGGAGCTGCTCATCCTGCGCGAGTCCGACATTCTGGCCATCGTGACCGGCAACGGCAAGTAGCCGCTAGTCCACAGGAGGTACTCACACCCACATGCCAGCCAAACAGCTGGAGTACAGCGAGGAAGCGCGCCGCGCGCTCAAGCGTGGCATTGACGCACTCGCCGACGCGGTCAAGATCACGCTCGGCCCGAAGGGCCGCAACGTCGTGCTTGACAAGAAGTTCGGGCCGCCAACGATCACCAACGACGGTGTCACCATCGCCAAGGAGATCGAGCTGGAGGACCCGTTCGAGAACATGGGCGCCCAGCTTCTCAAGGAAGCCGCGACCAAGACCAACGACATCGCGGGCGATGGCACCACCACTGCCACCGTGCTTGCCCAGGCCATCGTCAATGAAGGGTTCAAGAACGTCACCGCCGGCGCCAACCCGCTGCTGCTGAAGCGCGGCATCGAGCGCGGCGTGCAGGCCGTCGTCGAGAACCTGAAGTCGATGTCCACGCCGGTGGCCGACCAGACCAAGATCGCCCAGGTCGCAGCCATTTCGGCCGCCGACGACGAGATCGGCAAGTTGATCGCCGACGTCATGGACAAGGTCGGCAAGGACGGCGTGATCACGGTCGAGGAAAGCAAGACCCTGCGCTTCGAGACCGAGTACGTCGAGGGCATGCAGTTCGACCGCGGCTACATCTCGGCCTACTTCATCACCGACTCGGGCCGGATGGAGGCGGTGGTCGAGGAGCCCTACCTGCTGATCACCGACAAGAAGATCAGCGCCATCACCGACATCGTGCCGGTGCTCGAAAAGCTGGTGCAGACCGGCCGCAAGGAGCTGGTCATCATCGCCGAGGACGTCGACGGCGAGGCGCTGGCGACGCTGGTGGTCAACAAGCTGCGCGGCACGCTGCACGTGTGCGCGGTCAAGGCCCCCGGCTTCGGCGATCGCCGCAAGGAGATGCTGACCGACATCGCCACGCTCACCGGCGGCACGGCGATCACCGAGGACCTCGGCCTCAAGCTCGAGGCGGTCACGCTCAAGGACCTCGGCCGCGCCAAGC
>CBJLVJ010000653.1:0-2781 GCA_966426465.1 uncultured bacterium
ACGGCCCACACTCGATCGATCACTCCTCTTCAGTCTACGCAACATCCTTTTGGTAGGCTGCATTCCAGCATGCAGCACCTGGTCGCCCTCGCGGGCGGCGTGGGCGGCTCGCGTTTCGCGCGCGGCCTCCACGCGGCCGCAGTCGATGCCCAGCTCACGGTCATCATCAACACCGGCGACGATGTGACGCTGCACGGTCTTCGCATCTCGCCCGACGTCGACACGGTGCTGTATGCGCTTGGCGGCCTGGTCGACGAGAAGCGTGGCTGGGGCCCACGCGGAGACACGTTCCGCTGCATGGACGCCCTCGAGCGACTCGGCGGCGAGACCTGGTTTCGCCTGGGCGACCTGGACCTGGCGATACACCTGCGCCGGACTGAGCTGCTGGCGGCTGGCTACGCTCCGTCCCACATTACGGCGGAGCTTGCCAGGTGCCTGGGTATCGACGCCGTTCGGATTCTGCCCATGACCGATCAGCCAGTCGAGACCTGGGTCCAACTGCGCGACGGCGGTGAATGGGTCCACTTCCAGGAGTACTTCGTCCACCGCCGAACGGATGCCGCCATCGGCGGCGTCGTGGTGCGCGGTCTCGGCGAGGCGCAGCCGGCGGCTGGCGTGCTCGAGGCGCTCGACGCGGCGGACGTGATCGTGCTGTGCCCGAGCAACCCGTTTGTGAGCATCGCGCCAATCCTGTCCGTGCCAGGTCTTCGGGAGCGCGTCGAGGCCGCCCGAAAACGCGGCGTGCCGGTGGCCGCAGTCAGTCCGCTGATCGGCGGCGCGACAATCAAAGGTCCAGCCGCGCGCATGCTCGCGGAGCTCGGCTATGCGCCGACTGCGGCAGGCGTACTTGAGGTTTACGGCGGACTCGTGGACATCTATGTCATCGATCGGGTGGACGCCGATCTGTCGGACGAGGTGGCGCGCCTCGGCGCGCGCCCGGTCATCACGGACGCCTTGATGCGCGGCCACCGCGGCGAGGCGCGCCTGGCCCGGGTGCTGCTTCGAGCCGTCTCAGCCAGATAGCGCTGTCGTCAACGCCAGTCGTCGACAGACACCGTTGCACCGTATCGCGCGCCGAAGATCCGCCAGTAGCCATTGGTCTCACCACCGACGACCACCACTTCGATCTCGTCGCGCTTGAACATGTGGACCATCTCGTCTGGAGCAGCCCTCAGCTTCGACGCGTACGGCTCCTCGCCGTATGTCGCCCGCGGGTAGATGTAGTTCTGGATCAGCTGATAGTCCCAGTATTCGCCCGCCGGCATGCAGGCGTTGTCATAGATCCAATCGACAAGTTGATCCTTGGTGTCGAACCCGCCGCGATCGATGAACTGTCGCGCGGTGATCGGATCCAACACCAGGCAGGGCTGTTCGTGGGGGTCCATGCCGCGCAACATGTTGCGTACGTGGTCCTGCCAGTGGGTCTCGCGCAGACCCAGCGTGAATGCTGTGCTGCGGCAGCCGCCGAACACGCTGACCGCGCTCGTCGAGCGATCGAATCCGTGCGTCACGTGCAACGGCTCCCACGGGCTGCGTTCCTCGTTTTCGGCGAAGGTGATGCAGTTGTAGGCGTAGTTGTTGCCCTGCGAGCCCAGGTACGTCAGCCCCGGCTCGGAGCCGCCCTGCAGGTTCTGCGACAGCAGGCCGAAGGCGCGACCGATGGTGGCGTTGGCGTGGTTGTAGGGTCCAAGCGCGCCGATGCCGCAGTTCATGCCAATCTCGTCGCGGACCGGTCCGTTGACCACCACCATGCCCGCTGCCGAGCTGGTGGTGCTGCCCCGACCTGAGACGCCACCGGCGGCGATGGCCAGAATGACCGGAAAGTACTCCGGTCGCGCTCCGGCCATCACCGCATTGACGGCTACCTTCTCAACCGTGTACTCCCAGTACTCGCGGAAGTGTGTCGGCCGCATGTGGCCCACCACTTCGTCCGCCTTGTGCGAGGTGTGTGCGAGCATCTCGGCCACGCGCTCTTCGGTCGGCAGGATGATCGGCAGGGTGTCGGTCCAGTGGTTCTCCAGGAAGACGCGTTGCAGCTCCTCCTCCGTGCCCGGCTCCACCAGCCGTGGCGTGGTCCGCTCGTAGACCACCTTCTTGAGGTCTTCGGCGTCGAACGGCCGCGTGAGGCCTTCGAGCACTTCCTGCATGACCGGCCGACCGGTGACCGGGTCGTTGCCGTCGACATACTGCCGCAGCTCACGGGCCGATTTGCCCATGACCGGCTGGGGCACAAACACCGCCCGCGCGCGCGGCATGCCGTTGACCCGCGCCACGGAGCGGACCGCGCGTTCGAACACGTTGGTGTGTACGGCCACGGTGGGGACGCCGTACTTGCTGTCGATCGTCATCGCGTGCACGGCGACCGCCGGCGCGCAGGTGCTTCAATGCCCAACACCGACGATAGCCGCGTCGCCGGTGGCTTTGATCTTCTGCCACGTTTCAGGGTCGTCGCGGGTGTACACGCTGGACAGTCGGATCAGCTCAGCGCGCACACCTGGCAGATGCTCGCCGAACCAGGCCTGCATCTGCTTGAGGAACAGGTCCGCGTCGTCGAACCGGCAGTCCACCAGGTACACCGTCTTGCCCTCGAGCGTGTCCAGCCGCGGCGCCATGTCTTTCGGTGTGACGCGAGGCGGAAAGCCCTGTGGATTCAGCACGCTCAGCTTGTCCATGCCCCAATAGTAAGTCTCCAACTCTAGGAGCTTGCGAAGACATGGGTGAGGTTGGCTTTGTGCAGGAGGATGTCGCGCCACAGGTCGCCGACGTTGGCCAGGCGCTCGT
>CBJLVJ010000654.1:0-2781 GCA_966426465.1 uncultured bacterium
GGGCACGTAGATGATCGGGATTGCGTAGCCGGCGCCCAACTGCCCCGCCAGCGCCTGAAGACCAAGCTGGTTGCCGTGGTAATAGTCGACGATGATATCGGTAGCCCCCACAACGTTGAAGGCAACGACAAACAGCCAGAAGAGCGGACGCACCCTTGTGGTGAGAAGCGCGAGCATGGCGAGTAGACCGGTTGCGAAATCGCCGTAGGCGGCGAAAGCGGCGAAATCAACCGGCAGGTTGGGGCCGACCACACCTGGAACAAGGAAGACGAGACCGAAGAAGCGAAAACTGTGTACCGTGGCGATGGCGCGTTGTGCATCGACCCGGTCCATCGCCTTGAGCCTGGGCCAGACGTACGCACCGACACAGAGCAGCCACGGAACGTAACCGAGAACGAGCTGTATCTGGAAGATGGTTCCTGTTGACATTTGAGTTCCTCGCACGTGTTGACTTACGCGGCGTCGAACACCGCGGTCAGGACGGTGGCTCCCATCAACTTCGCGAGTTGGGCGGTGGCGGCGAGCCCACGGGTGTGAAACTGGTCGAGCGCCGCCAGCTGCCGGGGCGTGAGCCGCTGATCCTCTGGCCCGAGGGCTGTGAGCGCCGCGGTCAGCCGCTCGGTCAGGCCGGTCGCGCGATAGTGGTCGCGCACGTTAGCCAGGACATCGGTCATGGCACGCTTCCTTTCAAAGATTCATTCAGGTGGTTGTCGCGGAGCCTGGGCGTCGACGTCGTGGGTGACCCGGTCTACAACGATATGTGGACGCTGTCCACTATAGCCGGATTTGTGGGCGCTGTCCACTATACTTTCGGGCAGTGGCGGCACGTGCGGTGGAGAGCGGCAGTCGGAAGGGCGAGCGGGCTCCACGCCGGGGACCGCGTCCGCGCGGCACGGTGCGTACTGCGCTCGTTGAGGCTGGCGTCGAGCTTGCGCGCTCGGGCGGACCTGACGCAGTTGTCCTGCGCGAGGTGACGCGCATGGTCGGGGTCGTTCCCAATGCCGCCTACCGGCATTTTGCCGACCGTGAGGCCTTCCTGGCGGCGGTCGGCGACGCCGCGCTGGGACGACTCGCTCAGCGCATGGCCGACGCGATGAGCCGCGTGCGCGCGCGACGGGGCACTGCATCAGGCGCGCAACGTCGGATGCGCGCGGTCGGCCAGGCGTACCTCGAGTTCGCCCGCACTGAGCCGGGTCTCTTCGACACCGCCTTCGCGGCGGCCCAGCACCCCGCGCTCGCCTCCGGCAGCTCAAAGCCGAGCCCGTTCGACCATCTCAGGGCCGCCCTCGACGAGCTCGTCGAGGCTGGGCTCCTGGAGCCCGCCCGTCGCCCTGACGTCGAGTATCCGACGTGGGCGACCGTCCACGGACTCGCCGTCCTGCTCCGCGGACCTCTCCGCTCGCTGTCGGATCGCGAGAAGATGCGCCTGGAGGTCCAGACGCTCGCGTTCATCGGAGCGTCGCTCAGCCAGGTTGAGCGACCAGCGTCACCGTGAGGCTTAACGATCGCCTTTACCCACCTGACGAGCATCACCCAGGCGCAGGGTGAGGCGCTGGTGGCACGCGGAGCCGCGGTACGGCGCGAGCGTCAGATCACCCAGTACATGAGCATTGGCGTGCTCGGCGCACCACTCCCGCCAGGTGGCTCATCCGTGACGCCGACTCCCACATACGCCTGCAAGCCGCCCGGTGCGGAGGCAAGCACCGCTGCCGAACCGTCGGCGTCCGTCTGAAAGGTGTCGCCCCGCACGAGCCCGCCGTCGGCTCGCGTGAACCAGATCTCGTACCTACGGTTGCCAGCAAGCTGGGGCAGGCGGCTGACAGTGAGCGCCACCTGGTTTGTCGAGCGATCGAGGTACGCTCGTCCGTGCACGTCCACACTCAGCGTCCTGGTGCTCAGCTCGCGCGGCTCGCCCATGGCGACGAGACGCACCAACTGGTCCTGGCTGCTAAGCTCCTGTCGAAGCTGCAGGTTCCAGCCTCCGAAGGCCAGCACCAGCACGGCTGCCGCGGCCAACTCGAGCCAGCTTCGCCTGACCGAAAGCCGCCGTCGTAGACCTCGCAGCGGAAGAACGCGCTGCTCTGGGCGCACTTTGTTCCATAGGCGGCCGTAGTGACCAGGCGCTGGTGGTTCGGCGTCAACTGCAAGTCCGAGCAGCCCCGCGACGCGTTGCGCACGTGTCACCAGCTCTGCACATGACGGACAGCTTCGCACGTGGGCCTCCACCAACACGACCTCAGCCGGTTCCAGGGCATCAAGCGCATATGCCGCGGCGTGCTCGTCGATGTGCATCGTCCCGATGTCAGCCATCGTGCGCCTCCCACCAGGCTCGGCCATAGCCGCGCTTTTCCAACTCCTCATGCAAGGCCATCATTCCGAAGCGAATGCGACTCTTGATCGTTCCGAGCGGCAGTCCCGTTGCTTCCGCGATCTCGCTCTGGCTCAGCCCACCGAAGTAGGCGAGCTCGATCGCCGCGCGCTGTACGCCGGGCAGCGCCTGCAATGCCTCGCGCACGGCGCTTCGAATCTCGTCCACTTCAGCCGCCTCGGTCGGATCCGACTCCGGTTGCACGTGCACTGCGGCGTCTACCTGCCGCTGCACGACCGCGCTACGGGCTCTGCGCCGTCGCAGCTCATCTATTGCGAGTCGGTGCGCAATGGTCAGCAGCCACGTTCGGAACTGGGCTCGCAGCGGATCGAAGGCATTCGGCCGCCGCCAGACGCGTAGAAAAGCGTCGTGAACGACCTCTTCCGCTGCCTGGTTGTCCTCCAATACGCGCA
>CBJLVJ010000655.1:0-2781 GCA_966426465.1 uncultured bacterium
CCGACTGTTCACCAGCACAACGCGCAGCACTGGGGCGTCCAGCGCCTGTGGGATCGGCACATCGGACACCGATTCGATCTGGGCCGCGGCCCACAGCACGTGAGCGGCGAACAGGGCGATGCCGCCGAACAGCGCCACGCGGGCAATCATCGGCGCGGCGTCGTCGAGCACGTGCAGCGTTCGCGGTGGGAGGCGTCGCTCCAGCGGCCGACGCACGAGCAGCGTGAAGAAGGCGCCGCCCGCGAGCGCGAGCACGCTCAGCAGGGCCAGCCAGCGCGCGGCCGTTTCGAGCCCTGGCAGCGGCGGTGGGCCAGCGGCGAGCAGCGCCGACGGCGGCACCGCGGTGGCGAAACCGACGCCGAACCAGAACGTGCCACTGATGACGTGGTTGTCAGCGGAGGTGGCCCGCCAGCGCACGACGTAGGTACCTTGCGGCAGGTCGCCGAGACTGGCCTCGACCTGCCTTGGGTCGTCGGTGGCCAGGTGCGCGTCCAGGTGGTCGACGCGTCGTCCTTCGCCATCCAGCACCGAGATGGCGCTGAAGGCGGCGATATCGACCGGCTCACTGAACCAGAGCACCACCGCCTTCGGCGCCTGATCCGCCTGGCTGACCACACCTGCCGCGGGCTCCGACCGCAACAGCAGCGCATGCGCCCCCGCCGGCGACGGTCGGCACGCCGTGAGGACCGCCGCCAGTGCGAGGAGAACGCGCAAAGAGCGCCATCCGGCGCTCACCGGCGCACGGTGTGGAGGCGCACCGTCAAACACGGCCAGAAGCACTCACCGCCGCTCGGCCTCAGGCGCGATCACGCGGACGAGCGCGCCAGCGAACGGGATTGCGCATGGTCTCGGTGGCGCGAGCGGCGTTCGGCGTCTCAGCGGACCGCCGCCCTGCCGCGTCACCAGCTCAGCGACACTCGCTGAAGCCCAGTTGCTGCTTCACCTCGTTGTTGGCCACCATGCTGACTCCGCTGCTGTCGAGCTGCCACTTCTCCATGTACTGGCACGGCGGATACAGCCCGACCCCCTCGTTGGCCAGGTAGGCCTCGAGCTCGGGATTGGACCACTCGTACGGCATGCCGCCAGCGAACGGGTCGTACAGACCATCCCAATGGTTGGGGATATACGCCTTCTCGTGCGCAATCGGCGTGATCAATTTGGCCAGCGGCGCCGCGCCACCCTCGATCGACACGTCGACGCTGCTGAGACCAGCATCGGCCATCGCCGCGGCGATGTTGTCTGCGGGACTGCCGAGGTTCTCCCCGTCCACGATGACGGGCTTGTCGAAGGTGAACTCGCTGCCCGTGTCGGAGTACAGGAAGCTCATCGGTCGACTGGCATCGCCGAACGTAAACAGGTAAGCGGTCCCGCCGCCGCCGTTCGGAAAGTCCTCCAGGATGCCGGGCCGCAGACCGCCGGTCGTCGGGTCCGGCACGGGCACGCTGGCGAGCTCGCGCGGATCGTGCAGGTCTGGCTGGGTCTCGGGGTTGCCGCTGTGATTGATGCGGATTGCGCGCACCGTGAGTCCGTTGCCCAGGTCGAATCTCTCGCCGCCTTTGATCGTCGTGCACTGGTCGGCCGGAATATCCTGCGCCATCAGCTGCAGGCAGGTCGACTTGCTGCCGATGACGTGCGCGCCCGTGGCTTTGGCCCACACGCCGGTGTCCCAGGAATGGTCGAAGTGGCTGTGTCCGGTCAGGATGTAGTCGACGTGGTTCCCAATGGCATCAACGACCCGCTGCACGTTCTGGGCGTCGGGTTTCATCGGACCCTTCGCGAAGTCGGCGCCGAGCGTACCCTGGCCCGCCCAGTCCGACTCCTGGATGCGATCGATGTAGCCGTTGATCACCACGCGCGTGTCGCCCACCTCGAACAGCCAGTTGGCGATCGACATCCACGTGAACTGCGCCTGTGCAGGCGTCGACTGCGCCGCCGCGACCGGCGCTACAGATCCAGCGCCAATGAGGCTCATCAGGGTGGCCAACCCGAAGAGCACCGACCCGTGCCGAAAGTTCATGCGAACGTCCCCGATCCGGTTGTGGTTTACTCCCGCGGCGCATCTAAGCATGGGCGACGGGCAGCGTCAATCGGGCCGTCCCGTACCATGGCCCGCGGTGCGGCGAGGCGATGCGGCTGGCCGGCGGCGGGTGTTGCTCGTGTCGGCTGCCCGGCGGCGTGTGGTTCTCGTGTCGGTGTTCGGCGCTGCCGCGATGGCCCTGACTCTGCCGGGGCGCGTGTGGGCGCACGTCGAGGTGGTGCCCGCGACGAGCCGGCCCGGTGTGGTGGAGCGCTACGGCATCCGCGTCCCGACCGAGAAGCCGATCCCGACCGTACGCGTCGAGGTCGAGTTCCCCGCCGGTCTGCGTGTCGCGGACATCGAAGCGAGTCCCGGTTGGCAGCTCAGCGTGCAGACTGACAGCGGGGGCCGCCCGATCGGCGCGGTGTGGGAGGGCGGCAGCATTCCGGCCGGACAAGCCGCGGACTTCCGCATCCGAGCGCAGAACCCGGAGCGTGACACGGAGCTTCGCTGGAGCGTGATCCAGACGTATGCCGACGGCAGCGAAGTCCAGTGGATCGGACCGCCGAACGCGGCGTTTCCTGCCGCCACGACGCGCGTTGGTGGCGCGCTACCAGATCTGACGGCGGCCGTAGGCGTGGTGTTAGCGATGGTCGCTGTGGTCGTGACCGGTCTGGCCTGGCGCGCGAGCCGGCGGTCACCGCAGCGCGTGTGAGGCCTACCAGGGCAGCCACTTGCGTTTTTCGATCAGGCCGCGCACGTAG
>CBJLVJ010000656.1:0-2780 GCA_966426465.1 uncultured bacterium
AGCCATGGCCGAGGGTGCACGCCTGGCCACCGCCGAGATCACCTCCGGAGTCACGTTCTGAGCGCCCACCAACTGTTCCCGTTGCTGCCGCGCGCAACGACGAGACTTTCATCCTCGTCGGCGCCGACGAGGATGAGTCGCCAGAAGCGGCGTACGTGCGATTCTGCGTGGCCTTCACCCTGGCCGGCACCCGCGGCGTAGATCGCGCCCGGCACGAAGCACTGGCGAGTCCAGAAGCTCACCCGGCGGAGGCAAGACGTGGAGCGGGCAGCTGGACGGGCGTGCCCGACTGGGAGACGGCGCGATCGCGCCTGGTCACGACGGTGATGCGGCCGGGCCCGCGGGCAGTCCACTCGCGGCCGTCCCATAGCGCGGCCGACCGCTGGTCGATACCGACGATCACCACGTCCTCGGCGGGCGGTTCCTCCAGCACCGAGTCGACCCACCGGTGGCCGAAGGTCTCGAAGTGGGGTGCGACCGCCACTCGTGGGACAAGCTCGAGTGCTGGCTTGGAGCGGCGCGCGGCGTGGCCGGGGTAGGCCTTCCGGATCAGGGTCCACTCTCCTAGCGCCATAGCCCCGGCCGACGAACCGGCGAGCGCGCCGCCGCGTTGCCAGGCGGCCACGATGGCTCGCCAGACGGGACTGTCGCGAAGGACGTCCACGACGAGGCCCGGGTCGCCGCCGGTCAGGTAGAAAAGACCGCCTCGCTCGGCCAGCTCTACGTTTGTGGCCAGGCTGGCGTCGGATCGCTTCAGCACCGGCAGCTCGACCACCTCCAGCCCCAAGCTGCCGAACCAACGCTGGGCGGTGGCGACGGCGAGGTCGGGCCGCTGGCGCGCGGCCGCCGTCGGCACAACGTAGGCCGGGCCCACTCCTCGGTGCTCGAGGAGCAGACGGTCGTGCTCTTCGTTGCCAGGCTTGAATTCTTCGCCCCCGACCAGCGCCAGGAAACCCGTCGTCAACCCACCGCCAGGATATGCCCTGCGCCGGCCGATCCACCGCGACCAGCGCCGCCCCGCCAGCATCCGCTGGCTCACACGGCTTGACATGCTGCGCCCCCGGGAACGTATCGCACCAGCTTGACATCAGCGAAAAGACGGAGAAGATCTGAATTGAGATTCTCGTCGCCTGAGGCGCGAAAATCTAAACGATTCACGCCACGGTGAAACCGTATTCGTTGGCGGCGAGCCGATGGCGGGCCCGAACCCCAGCGTGTAACGCACGGGTCTAGAGATGCCAGACGGTGGTACTCTGCCGACCACGACTCCTTTCGTACGCCGCGCAGTGGTCACCGACAAGCCCGAGCACGCGCGCCTGCGCGCGGCACTATGGCCCGACGAGGATCCGGCTGAGCTGGAATCGGACCTCGACGATTTCCTGGCAGACCCTACCCAGGTCGCGTTTGTGGCCGAGCGCAGCGAGGGTCGCCTGTGTGGCTTCGCCGAGGCGAGCATCCGCCGCTACGCCAACAGTAATGATGAGGCGCCGTGTGCGTTTCTGGAGGGCTGGTGGGTGGACGAGGTCGACCGCCGCGCTGGCCTCGGCCGGGCCCTGGTGGCCGCGGTCGAGAACTGGGCGCGCGGCCTCGGTTTTACCGAACTTGGCAGCGACTCGCTCCTGGACAACGCCCTCGGCCACGCGGCGCATCGCGCGCTCGGATTCGAGGAGCGTGAGTCCGTCGTCTACTTCCGAAAACTGCTGTCCGATCACGCTGACTCGGCAGAGCCAGTAGCTTCGGCCGACCTGGCTGCGGACCTGTGGAGGACGAACACCGACCTGGCGCAGGTCTGTCTTGGGCACCCGTTCGTGCGCGGGCTGGCTTCCGGCAGCCTGTCAATCAACAGCTTCAAAGGCTATATCGCCCAGGACGCGTACTTTCTGGAGGCGTTTGCGCGCGCCTACGCATTTGCGCTGGCCCGGAGTCCAGATCGGCACGGTGTGGACTCATTTCAGCGGCTCCTGGCCGGGGTGGCGGACGAGCTGAAGCTGCACACCACGTACGCCGAGCGCTGGCAGATCGACCTGGAGCACGTTCAGCCAGTGTCGTCGACGCGCAACTATACCGAATTCCTCCTGGCAGTGGCTGGGCTTGGCGGGACCGGCGAAATCTGCGCGGCCACAACGCCATGCATGCGGCTCTACGCCTACCTGGGCCAGGGCCTGGCGGCAGAGGGCTCCGCGAACCCCGCCAACCCGTATTACGAGTGGGTGGAGAGCTACGCGTCCGAGGAGTTCGAGGCGCTGGCCGCGATGCTCGAACGGCTGCTCACTCGATACGCCGAAAAATCCACGCGCATCCGTCACATCTACCGGCGTGCGATGGAGCTGGAGCTCGCGTTCTTCGACGCGAGCTTCAGAGGCATGCTGACGTGACAGTTTTCCAGGGGAGCGTCAGGACGGCTCGAGACCACGGCCGTGCAGTATGCCACGATCTCGAACATGGGCCGCATGTGCTTGGTGTGCTGTTCAGCGGACCCCAAATCGCTGAGGCGGGTTCAAGCAGGACAATGGCTGGGGTGCCGCCATTTCCTCTTGCGCGACGACGAAAGACGGACCTGCCGAGTCGGCCTGAGCTGTACTCGCGGAACCATTGGTGCACCAGTCCATCACTCGCGTGCAATCCGCCGCACCTCGTCGAGCCGCCGCACGTGGCCCTGGACTCCTCCGGCGCCAGCGGTGGAGACAGAGAGATGGGATGCCCTGAAGCGGCGCCACATCTCGACCGTCGTCGACCAGTCCTCAGGGTTGCCGCTGCCTGCATCCAGGCGACCCTCAATG
>CBJLVJ010000657.1:0-2777 GCA_966426465.1 uncultured bacterium
CGTTCGCCGCGCCCATTGCGTCCGACCCCTGCGACTGGTCGGGCGTGATGCATCCCGTTCAGCTCGACTGGCTCATGCTGCACGCTCGCCAGCATGAGCTGGAGCACCTGGCTGCGATCTGGAGGGTTGTCCTGTACTGGGATCGCGTGCCGCCGGCGGCTGTGGCTGCCGCCCCGCGGGCGCGTCAGGAACAACGAGCCGGTGGTCTTCCCTTACACCCAGCCGACAGGCTTGAGGAGTCAGATTGAGATGATCGACCAGATCACGACCCTTGAAGACGGCGACCTCGCGCTGCCCACGGCCTCGCTCGATCTATCGACGCGAATGCGTGATCTGCGCTCTCGCCAGGGCTTGAAGCAGAGTGAGGTCGCTCGCCGCATGCGGCTCGACCCAAGCATTCCGAGCTTGTGGGAGCAGGGTAAACGACTCGTGCCCGCCAACCGCGTGCGGGCGCTGGCCGATGCCCTGGAAGTCAGCCTCGAGGAGCTCCTCGAAGGTGTGGCCGGCGCCCAGCGCACTGCGCCCAAGCCACTTCTCGAGAGTCCGCTGCGACCGCAGCTGGCGGATCTCATCGACGAGCGTATGGTGCGCCCACAGGCTTCGGACGACGGTCCGCTGCTGCGGCTGGTGTCCCAATCGGCCAGCGAGCCGATGCTCGGTGAGCCTGTCGCGGAAGCCGCCACCGAGCAGTGGGTCGTGCCCGAGCGGCCTCCGCTCGACGGGTGGATTCCTGACGGCTGGCAGCCGACCGATCGTATCCAGGACATCAGTCCGTCGCTGCCAGACGGGTACTGGCTCGACCCGGTCAAACTGGAGAAGCCGACCGCGCGACAGCTCCTGAAGAGCCGCCTGTGCGCGGAGGACCGCGCGGTCATCGGCGACCAGCAGGTGCCCGGGGCGGCCATGGTGGAGCGGCTGTACCGCCACTGCGGACGCCAGGATGGCTTCCTCAGCAGCACGCGTCTGCCGCTGGCCGAAACCATCTTTCGGTGTGTGATCACTGCCGATCACGGCGGGCTGACCGACAGCGCGCTTGTGGACATGCTGCGCGAGCGCGGCGGCGGCGCGGGCCAGGTGTCGACCACGCTGCTCAGCCGCCTGCGGGACTCGGTGCGCATGTACCCCATTCGACGGGTGGATGCCGATCTGTTCGGAGGGCGCCGATAGCGCTTCTCCTGACCCGCGGCGACCTGGCGCGGCTGCTGGATTTTTCCAGCGTCATTGACGCCGTCGGCACGGGGTTCGCGGCCTACAGCAGCGGACGGACCGACACTCCGCTGCGGGTCGGTGTCGAGCCGCCGGCTACGGACGGCGTGTTGCTGGCGATGCCGTGCGCCGTCGCCGAGCCACGCGCCCTCGGGGCCAAGATCGTGTCCGTCTTCCGCGGCAACCCTGGCCGCGGCTTGCCCACGGTCTCGTCGATCTACGTCCTGAGCGACTATGAGACGGGGTTGCCATTGGCGATCATGGACGGCGGCTATCTGACCGGCATCCGTACCGCGGCCGGCTCGGCGGTGGCCACGCGCGAGCTTGCGCGCCCGGACGCGCGCACGCTCGGCGTGTTCGGGACCGGCGTCCAGGCGCGCTTCCACGTCGAGACCATCCGCCGCGTGCGCACGCTGGAGCGGGTGCTCGTCTCGGGCACGTCGCCCGACAAGGCGCGCCAGTTCGCGGACTGGGTGGCGCAGACGACCGGGCTGGCCGCGCAGCCTGCCGCGCCTGAACAGACGTCCGCCGCTGACATCGTGGCGGCGTGTACGACCAGCCCTACGCCTGTCGTTGTCGATGATGCGGTCAGGGATGGCGCGCACGTGAATGCCGTCGGCGCGTTTACCCCGAGTACGCGGGAGCTGCCGACGGCGCTGGTCGCTCGCGCGCGGGTGTACGTGGACACGCGCGCCGGAGCGCTGGCCGAGGCAGGTGATCTACGGCTGGCCGCCGAGCAGAGCGACTTCGACGTCTCGAACGTGGTGGGCGAGCTTGGTGAGGTTCTGTTGGGCAAGGCGCCGGGGCGTCGCGACGCACAGGCAGTCACGATCTACAAGTCCGTCGGTGCGGCCTTCCTGGACGCGGTCACCGCGCGCCTGGCGCTGGACCAGGCGGGAACGAAGGCGGTGGGAACCGTTTACGAATTCGAGACCGAGGACTGAGGCGTCCGGTGTTATAGTCGCGCTCATACTCAGCCATTCCCAATTGGCAGGCGAACCGAGCCACGCGGCCGACACCGCCGAGGCGTTGCGGCTAGCGCGTCGAATCGTTGATCTCGCCTCCGATAAACAGGCCAGCGACATTGTCCTGCTGGACATTCGTGGCGTCTCACTGATTGCCGATTACTTCGTGATCTGCACGGCGGGTAGCGAACGCCAGGCTTCGGCCATCCTGAAGGACCTGAGCGAGCGGCTGCTCGAGGAGTTCGGTCGCAAGCCGCTACACACCGAGGGCACGCCGGATTCGGGCTGGGTCTTGCTCGACTTCGGCGACGTGATCGTGCATGTTTTCTCGCCCGCGCAACGCACGTTCTATAACCTCGAGCAGTTGTGGGCGGCGGCTACCCCAATCGTGCGCTTGCAGTAGCCCGCGAGAAGTCAGGGATAGTCAGCCAGGGGAAGCGAGGCAATGGACGCAGGCATGGCGGACGGCGACAGTATCGGGCGACCCCAGGTATTCGGGGCAGGCGTGAGCCTCGGGATGCTCGCGGGCATTCTGATTGGCTCGCTGGTCACCTTGTGGCTGGGCGAGGCCGCCCTCGATCTCTTGCATCGTCTGCTCGATCGCCT
>CBJLVJ010000658.1:0-2777 GCA_966426465.1 uncultured bacterium
GATCCTCCAGCGCGCGCCGAAAACCCGCCGCCGAGGCGTAGCGCATCACGTCTTACGCGTGGCCCGGGCGAGTGTCAGGGCGCGGGCGATCAGATTGGCCACGCGAGGCCCGCGTCCCTCTGCCCGCTGTCGCAGGTGAGCGGCGTCGATCCAACCGCGACGCAGGCCCTGCCGAACGGCACGCTCGATCTGCTCCGGCTGGGTTCCAGTCTCGGCGGCGTCGAGCACCGTGCGCTCGGGCGACGTGAGACGAATTCCCTGCTGGCGGCGAACCTCCTCATCCGCCAGCCGTCGCGAGGTCGTATGGATGACAACGCCCGGTAACGAGCGCTTTGCGCGGCTACGGTGCGATCGCGGCACCGTCAGGTGAACCGCAGATGGCACCGCGTCGCTCAAATCCCAAAGGTCCAGCGCACTTTCGTGTGAGACCACCGCTGCGTCCTTGCCGACCGCAAGCCAGGCGGCGAAAACATCTTCGCGTGGCGAGGACGGGTAATCGCGGAACCGATAGACACCGCGGTAGACGCGGCGAAATGCTCCGGTTCCAGTGTGATACGTGAGCATGTCGGGCGCATAGCCGAATGCGGCAGCCTGCTCAGCCGTGAAGTAGCCGTCTTGCTCACTGGCGAGGTCGAAGAGCGCCTGACGATTAGGCCGCGCTGTGGTCGCGTCGTCGGTTACTTGGATTTTTTCCAAGGAAGTTACGACATGGTAGCGCCATCCCGCCGCAAGCAACCGTTCGCTTCCGCGGTCGACTCGACTGCTAGCGTGCGTGACAGGCGCTATTCGGGATCCAGACTCACGTCGCCACGATCGCTGGCAGGCGCTTGCTCGCCGTGTTCCAGCCGATCCGCGATCACCCGCAGCGCGAGCGCTTCAGCCCTGGCCCGGGCCTCATCAACGTTACCGCCGCAGGCAAGCACTCTCGGTAGAGCGACAATGTTGGCGATCCAGCGTCCGTCGTCCTCTCTTGCTCCAACTCGACCTTCAGCGGCTGCGAGAACATCGGGATACACGGCGCAGGTCGTATGCGGGAAGGTGTGACGCTGAGTCGGATGGTGAAACTGACATAGGCATTCGTCACTCGGCGGGGATACCACCCCAATGCACAGCGCCTCAGTACGTCGGCGGAGCGGCGGGGCCGTGCTCTGGCCAGCTCGACGGCGCGTAAAACGCGGCAATCTCCTGGTCTGTCGCGGCGAGTGTTGGATTGAGCAGGACAAGCTGCTCGTGAGGATCCATGCCTGCTTCGACCAATGCGTCCAGCCGGCGGCTTAGCGGCTCGCCGAATACCCGTAGCAGGCGCCGAGTCAGCTCGGTAAAGCTCCCGCCCGCCAGCTGCTCAGCAAGCCGATCGACCAGTTCAATTTCGTCAGGCGCGAGTGACGCGCTTCTGACAGTCGCTAGTCTAGCCACGCGGCCTGCCTCCGCAATGTGGTTACAAACGGTTTATAACACCATGCGGCGGTGCAGTAAACGGCAAGCGGGCGACCATCGCGTTCATGCGCGTCCCGATCGCCTCAGCGTCGCGGAAGGCAAACACGACGTCAGGCCACCAGGCCGTGCCACCACGCGATGTGATCCCGTGTTGCGCTTCACTGACCGCCCGATTCGCAACAGCGCCGCCAAAACGCGCCCCGCGCACGTGGACGACCACTGACTCAAGCGGCTGTGAACAGGACGTTTAGTTTTGGCGCACGCTCGCCATGTTCGAGACGATCCGCGACAACGCGTAGCGCCAGAGCCTGTGCCTCGGACCGTACGCGAGCACGCCCGGAAGCTGGACAACTTCGGCGAGCCAGCAACCGTCTGCCTCCTGCTCGAGCTCCACTCGGAGCGGCTGTTCGGCCACGCTCCCAGGCTACCGCTAGTCGCCACTCCTGTGCCCGTTCACGTTGTCGGTGACGTCTGGTCCAGGTCGATGCCGACGACCAGGCCCACGCGCTGCAGGTCCACATCCTGCGCCAGCAGCGAAGCCCCGTGTCGCCACGCGACCGCTGCAATCATGCAGTCGACCATGCCGCGCGGAGTCACTCCGACAGCGCGGCAGCGCCGATAGATGCGCGCCGCCGCGTCGAAATCGGCGGCGGCGTCGAACCGCAGGAGCGTAAATCGCAACAGGAGGTGACGCAGATCCCACTCGCGCTCGTCGCTGCGCGCACCCGCCAGCACTTCCATGATGACTGGCTCGGTCACCGATAGCGGCCCCTCGCTGGCGATCAACTCAGCAACTCGTCGGTGGACGGGGCTACCCGTGGCTCGGTCGTACTCGACCCACGCCGACGTGTCCGCCAGGATCATCCCTGCGAACCGAGCGGACCGCGATCTGGTGGAAGGTCGCCGATGGCGTGCGCTCCTTCCATGGCCAATGCCTCCTCACGGGTCATGGGCTGGCCAGCCAGGTGGCGGAGCGCGAGGTCCACGGCCTCGGTCTTGGTGTGTATGCCGTAGCGGTCCATGATGCGCCGAAGGTACACCTCGTCGATCTCGAGGTTCGTGCGGATGCGGACCATACACCAACGCCCAGGGCAAGTGGGGAGCCGACATCGGCCCGATCGCCACGCGCTTCGCGCCCGCATGGACCCAGCCGAGTCGCCGGGAGCAGCCTGAGTCAGCCGAGGCGGCAGGTTTGAGCGGCTTGTTGCCGCGAATTGCACTGGTTTTCCCGCGGCGTTAACTCGTGGTTATGTGGTCGAATTAGCGCGCTACATGCATCGGCATAATCACATGTAGATACCCGTTCGGTTCGCCGGCGGGTTTGATGATGCCGGGCGAGC
>CBJLVJ010000659.1:0-2775 GCA_966426465.1 uncultured bacterium
GGCGCTCAGGCGCAGCACGTCGTCCACGAGTCCGCGCGCTCGCTCGGGCGCGACATCGAACAGCTCGGCGACGCTTGAGGCGTTGAGCGCGATCCCGTACAGCGCCTGGTACACCGAGTCGTGGAGCTCGCGCGCCAGCCGCTGCGCTCATCCAGCAGCGCAAGCGCCACTCCTTCGGCATCCGTGAGACCCTGGAGCTGAACGGAAATCGCTTCCAGCACGCGGTCGAAGTCGGGCTCCTGGAGCAGCGTTGCGCCCAGAAAGATGACGACAAACGCTGGGCCATTCGGCAGAAGGACAGCCACGCTGTCGCCCGGTTGGAGTCCAGCGCCCCACATGCGCCCGGCCAATCGCTCGGTGTGATCGCTCAATTCCTGGTAGGTAAGCGTCAACGTGGGCGATTCCCCGATCACGGCCGGAGCCCGGCAGGGCGACTCGCCAAGCATGTGGGCAAGCGTAGTTGCTTGTACGTTCGTGGTCATTTGTGTGTGGTGTCAGCGGCCATGGCCGGATGTGGTGACGGGCGACGCCGTCCCGTTGCTGCTGGTGGCGAGTATCGGTTGCTGGTCCGGCTGCGGCGGCAAGGCGACTTTGGGATTGAAGCTTTGAATGTGTCCGCTCTCGGTGCCGGCGGTTGGATCGATGACACAGTTGATCAAGGCTGGTCGTCCGGAGGCGAGTGCAGCTCGAAGCGCTGTGGCCAGGCTGGCGGTGTCGTCGACGTGATAGCCGACGCCGCCGAAGGCTTCGATCAGCTTGTCGTAGCGAGCGTCGGCCACGAAACCGGTGGGCGAGGGCGGGGTGCCAGGTTGATCGCCGCGGTAGATGCCGTTGTTGTTGAAGACCAGGGTCACAATCGGGAGCTTGTAGCGACAGATGGTCTCTAGCTCCATGCCGCTGAATCCAAAGGCGCTGTCGCCTTCGATAGCGACCACCGGTTTACCGCTCGTGGCGGCCGCGGCTATAGCGTAGCCCACGCCGATACCCATCATGGCCAGGGTGCCGCTATCGAGACGTTTGCGCGGCTGACGCATGTCGACGATGTTGCGAGCGAAGTCGAGTGTGTTCGCGCCCTCGTTGACGACGTAGACGTCAGGCGTATCGGCGAGCACATCGCGAACCGCGCGAAGGGCGCTCGAGAAATTCATGGGATGGGGGTCGGCCCGCAGGTGAGCCGCCATGCGGACGATGTTTTTCTGCTTGCGCTCGGCGAGTGCATCGAGCCACGTCGCGGCTGGCTTGACCTGACCCGGCTGGAGCGCAGCCAGGAATGCGGCCATGGCCGATGTGATATCGCCGACGACTGGTGCGGCGACCGAGCGGTTGCTATCGATTTCGGTAGGCGAGATGTCGACCTGGATGAGCTGGGTGTCTTCGCTCCAGAGGGGGCTGCGTCCGTGCGACAGCAGCCAGTTCAGGCGCGCGCCGATTAGCATCACCACGTCGGCGTTGCCGAGCACGAACGAGCGGGCTGCGGCCGCCGACTGCGGGTGATCGTCTGGCAGAAGTCCCTTGGCCATGGACATCGGCAGGAAGGGAATACCTGTGCGCTCGATGAAGGTCCGGATAGCCTGATCGGCCTGGGCATATGCCGCGCCTTTGCCGAGAATCACCAGCGGACGCCTGGCTTTGGCGAGAAGATCGACGGCGCGTGCGATGGCCTCCGGGGCTGGAATCTGGCGTGGCGCGGGATCGACAACTTTGACCAGTGACCTTCGTCCGGTCTCGCCATCCAGCGTGGCACCCAGTGTTGCCGCGGTCAGGTCCAGATAGACGCCGCCTGGTCGTCCGGACACGGCTGCCTGGAGTGCGCGCGCGACACCGATGCCGATATCCTCTGGTCGGTTGACGCGGTAGGCGGCTTTGGCGTAGGGCTTGGCCGCGTTCAACTGGTCGAGCTCCTGATAGTCGCCCTGGGCGAGATCGACGATACGGCGCTCGCTCGAGCCACTGATGAGGATCATCGGAAAGCAATTGGCGGTGGCGTTGGCGAGCGCCACCATGCCGTTGAGGAAGCCTAAACCGGAGGTGGTCAGGCACACGCCCGGCACACCGGTCAATATACGCGTTGGGATCGGTTTGCTAACCCTTGCACTTGAGAATCCAGCCGGGCTGACCACCGCCGGCGTTGCCACCGCGCGGCACCGCATCGCCGAACGTCTCGTTGGGATACTGCGGGTACTCTTCCAGATAGCCGAGGCGGTCCAGGCGTTGCTGATCGCGCAGCTTCACGCGGCACAGGTTCAGCACGGAGTCCTGCATGGAAACAGTCACGCGCTGCCCCTGGCCGGTCTGCTGACGGTGGAGCAGCGCCGTGAGCAAACCCACCAGCAGGTGCATGACCGCCGGCTTGCGGCAGCTCGTCGGCCAGGCGCACGAGCACGGCCTGACTATTGTTGGCTGCACGATCTCACCCACGGGCGGCAATACGAGCCTGCCTGGCTTCGACACGCCGGAGCACGAAGCCGCACGCGAGGCGCTCAATCAATGGATTCGCAGCAGCGGCGTATTCGACGGTGTGGTGGATGCGGATCTGGTTCTGCGCGACCCGACTCAGCCGAAACGTCTTCTACCTGCCTTCGATAGCGGAGATCACCTTCATCCCAGCACCGCCGGAGGTGTCGCTGTCGCCAACTCGATCGACCTCTGGCTCCTGCGCTGACGGGAGGTGCCAGGCCCGCCCACCCGCGTCGCCCTGGTATGCGCACTCGCAGATCTTCGCTAGGGGTTCTCCGGGGCGGCGGGCGGAGTCGTTTCGGCGGGTGGCTGCGGCCC
>CBJLVJ010000660.1:0-2767 GCA_966426465.1 uncultured bacterium
GATGGCGGCTCGATCTACGAGTTCGACGCGAGCACGCAGCAGTTCGAGCTCCGCGCCACGCATGGCATGAGCCGCGACCTGATCGCCGCGATTGACCAGCAGCGGGTGCTGACGGTGCAGCTGCGGCGCGAAGATCGGATCCTCGGTGCGCTCGTGGTGTGGCGCAGCCAGCCGGGTGCATTCCAGCCTGACACGGTCGATCTCCTGCAGACGTTCGCGGGCCAGTCGGTACTGGCGATTGAGAATGCGCGACTGTTCCAGGAGCTGGAGCACAAGAGCCGCCAGCTCGAGCTCGCCAGTCGCCACAAGTCACAGTTCCTGGCCAACATGTCGCACGAGCTGCGCACCCCGCTCAATGCCATCCTGGGCTACACCGAGCTGATCCTGGATGGCATCTATGGCGAGACACCCGAGCGGGTCAGGGACGTCCTGGTGCGCGTCGACAAGAGTGGGCACCACCTGCTGGGTTTGATCAATGATGTCCTGGACCTTTCCAAGATCGAGGCGGGCCAGCTCATCCTGTCCGTGAGCGAGTACTCACTGGCCGACGTCGTCCAGACGGTGTTCACGGCCATGGAGCCGCTGGCGGCAGAGAATCGGCTCGGCCTGGCCGTCACCATGGCCGACGATCTGCCGTTGGGGGTGGGCGACGAGCGTCGGATCACCCAGGTGCTGATGAACCTGATCGGCAACGCCATCAAGTTCACCGACGCGGGCGAGGTGCGGGTCCGGGCGGGGGCGTCCGACGACGTCTTTCTTCTGTCGGTCACCGACACCGGGCCCGGGATCGCGGAGGCCGATCAGCAGCGCATCTTCGACGAGTTCCAGCAGGCCGACGGCTCGAGCACGCGCGACAAAGGTGGGACCGGCCTGGGGCTGTCGATCGCCAGGCGGATCCTGGAGCTCCACGGCGGCAAGCTGTCAGTGGAGTCCATGCCGGGGGCTGGCTCGACATTCACCGTCACCCTCCCGGTGCGAGTGGTCCAGCGGAGCCCCGTTGTCGTATGAAGCAGCGCATCCTGGTGGTGGAGGATCAGGAAGACAACCGCCGGATCGTGCGCGACCTGCTGACCAGCGCCGGGTACGAGACGCTTGAGGCCCTGACCGGAGAGGCGGGCGTCAGCCTGGCCGAGTCGCAGCGCCCCGACCTCATCGTCATGGACCTTCAGCTGCCGGGCCTCAACGGCTACGAGGCCGCGCGGCAGATCAAGGCCAATCCCCTGCTGCGGACGATCCCGATCATCGCGGTTACCGCGTACGCCTTGAGCGGCGACGACGCCGAGGCTCACAGGGCTGGCTGCGACGGGTACATCAGCAAACCGTTCAGCCCGCGGGCGTTGCTGGCGGCCATCCGCGACTACCTGGTATGAGCGACACGCCGCGCATCCTCATTGTCGACGACGAGCCTGCGAATCGGGACGTCCTGGCGGCTCGCCTGGCCAGCCACGGCTACCAGACCTTGACCGCGGCGGGTGGAGAGGAGGCGCTGAGGATCGTCCGCGGGGAGTCGCCAGACCTGGTGCTGCTCGACGTGATCATGCCCGGCCTGGATGGGCTCGAGGTGTGCCGCCGCCTCAAGGCCGACCGTTCGACGGCGTTCTTACCTATCATCCTGGTCACCGCCCGCGCCAACTCGGCGGACGTTGTGGCTGGACTCGAGGCCGGCGGTGACGAATATCTCACCAAGCCGGTAGAGCCAGCCGCGCTGGTGGCGCGGGTGCAATCGATGCTGCGCATCAAAGCTCTGCACGACACGGTCCAGCAACAGGCCGCGCGCCTCGAGACGCAGGCCCAGCAGCTAGCCGAGGCCAATGCAGCCCTGCAGGCGCGGGTGGAACAGCAGGTAGCCGAGCTGGACCGCCTGGGACGATTGCGGCGCTTTCTGGCGCCTCAAGTGGCCGAGCTGATCGTCTCGGCTGAAGGGGAAACGCTCCTCGAGAGCCACCGGCGCGAGATCGCCGTGCTCGTCAGCGAGCTGCGCGGCTTCACCGCCTTCGCCGAGCTCACCGAGCCGGAGACGGTCATGGGCGTCCTGGGCGAGTACCACGCAGCGCTGGAGGCCCTGGTCCACGCCTTCGAAGGCACCCTTGGACATTTCGCGGGCGATCGACTGATGGTCTTCTTCAACGACCCTTTGCCATGCCCGGCACCCGCGGCCCAGGCGGTTCGGATGGCGCTGGCCATGCGGCGGCGAATGGCGGAGCTCACCGCCGCGTGGCGACGGCGCGGGTACGAGCTCGGCTTCAGAGCGGGCATCGATCTCGGCTACGCCACGCTGGGCACGATCGGCTTCGAGGGCCGCTTCGACTACGCCGCGATCGGCAGTGTGGTCAATATTGCCGCTCGCCTGTGCGAGCGAGCGCAGGACGGGCAGATCCTGGCGACGCAGCGGGCGCACGCGACGGTCGACGACCTGATCAAGGCCAGCCCGCTCGGCGAGCTGATGCTCGAGGGCCTGATCAAGCCGGTGCGCGTGCTCGCTGTCGAGCGGGTGCGCACGCCAGCATCCGCTTCCACGTTCTCAGTTGGAGCGCCCGCGCGGCAGGACCCGGACCCGCTCACCGAGCGTGAGTGGGAAGTGGTGCAGTTCATCGTACGCGGGTACACCAACCGCGCCATCGCCCAGGAGCTCGTGATCGCCGAGGGTACCGCGGTGCGGCACGTCGCCAACATTCTCAACAAGCTCGACCTCCACTCACGGGCGCAGGTCGCTGTCTGGGCGGTCGAACGCGGACGCGCCTCGACTACATAGTTCTGCACATGCGGC
>CBJLVJ010000661.1:0-2765 GCA_966426465.1 uncultured bacterium
ATCAGCGCCGTCGGCATCTTGAGCCCGGGCGAGATGGGCAGCGGCGTCGGCGAGGTGCTGCACGGGCACGGACTGCGCGTGCTGACCTGCCTGGCGGGACGCGGCGGAGGGTCGCGCGAGCGCGCGGCACGGGCGGGCTTCGAAGATACGCCCGACCTGGCGGCGCTCGTCGGCGCGTGCGACGTGCTGCTTTCGATCGTGCCGCCCGGCGTGGCAGGCGCCGTTGCCGACCAGGTTGCCGCCGCCGTGCGCGCCACCGGCGCCGACCTGCTGTACGCCGACTGCAACGCGGTAGCGCCAGGCACCGCCCGTTCGATTGCTCAGACGATTACCGAGGCCGGCGCGCGCTTCGCCGACGGCGGCATCATCGGCCCACCGCCGACCCGGCCGGGCAATCGCATCTTCACCTCGGGCCCGGGCGCGCGCGAGCTGGCTGAGCTGGCCAGGTATGGTCTCGACATTCGCGTGCTCGAGGGCGAAGTGGGCAAGGCATCTGGATTGAAGATGTGCTACGCGGCGATGACCAAGGGCCTGCAAGCGCTCGGCGCCGAGCTGCTGGTCGCCGCGCGCTTGCTCGAGGTCGAGGACGAGCTGCGTGCCGAGCAGAACCAGGGCGGCAACCTGGCAGCGGTGCGGCAGTTCGTCGAGGGGGCCCTGCCGAGCATGCCGCCAAAGGCGTATCGCTGGATCGGCGAGATGGAAGAGATCGCGCGCTGCTTCGAGGATCTCGGCCTACCCGGTCGGTTGATGCTTGGCGCTGCGGACGTCTACACCAACTTCCGCGACGGCGGCGTGCTCGCTCGCGAGCTGCCCCTCGAACGGCCAGCTAGCGCTCGGTGAGCTCTTCCCGAGCTTTGACCAGCAGCAGCACCGCCTGGTTATAGGGCGTCGGCACCCCGAGTCGCCGGCCTTCGCGCACGACCGCCCCGTTGATCGCTTCGATCTCCGTTGGCCGTTGGCGCTCGACGTCCTGAAGCATCGAGGGCTTGGACGGGCCGACATCGCGGCAGTGCTGGCGCACGCGTGCGGCGGGATCGGCGTACGGCAGACGAAGACCAAGCGCCTGGGCGACGGCCGCGGTCTCTTCGGCCAACAGGCCGAGCAGCTCGTAGGCCGCGGGCGACCGCAAAGCCGCCTCGCCGCTGGCGCCGGTCAGTGCGCAGGTGGCATTCAACGCGGCGTTGATCACCAGCTTGCCCCAGATCATCTCCCACAGCCCGTCCGTAGCCTCGGTCGGCAACCCGGCCATGGCCATGGCGCTGGCCAGGCGCTCAACACGATCCGTTCGCGTGTTGTCTGGCTCCCCCACGAAGGTCTTGCCGGCGGCGGTCAGCCGCGCATGGCCGGGGCCAACCAGCGCCGCGCCGACATACGTCACGCCAAGCAGCGTGCGCTCGAGGCCAAGCACGTCGGCGATGATCTCCAGGTTGCCGAGTCCGTTCTGCAAGGTGACCACCAGCGTCTGGCTGCCAACCAGATGGCGCGCGGATTCGGCCGCTGCCCGCGTGTCGGTGGACTTGGTCAGGATAAGCACCAGGTCGACCGCGCCAACGTGGCGTGCGTCGTCGGTCGCCTGGACGGCAATGCGCTCGCTCGACTCCGGCGTATCGAGTCGCAGGCCGTCGCGGCGCAGCGCCGCGACGACCTCGCGGCGCCGATGCACGAGCCACACCTCGTGCCCCGCCCCCGCCAGCCGTCCGCCGAACACCGACCCGACGCCGCCCGCGCCAACCACCGCCACCCTCACGTGTCAGCATCATAGGCCGATGGCTCGAACACCTCAGACCGAGTCGCCTGAAGGAGCCCAGGGCTGAGCGCGTCTGTTGGCCGATTAGAATTCGTCTGGAAGATGGTGTTGTGGCATGGCGACGACGGGACGTGATCTCTCTCGCGCCAGGCTACAAGCTGCGCGGGCCGAGTTTCTGGCGAGGCCAGAGCCAGTGGGCGAGCCTGCCTACGAACTGCAACCCGACGGCACCCTCAGGCAGAAGATGGCCCCCAGGCCACGCCACAGTGTCATGCGGGAAGAGCTGCTGTTTCGGTTTCGCGCGGCCCGCGCACGCCGTCTCGCGCAGGCCTACCCGGAGCTGCGCGTCGTTTGGCCTGACGAGACCATGCCGCCATCAGTCCCAGACATCGTGGTCTATCGGTGGGCGCGACGGCCTATCGGGGCTGACGAGCAACTCGCCGACGAAGCGACCGAGCCACCTGACCTGGCCGTCGAGATTGTCTCGCCCGGTCAGGCGCCGTCGCAGGTTGGCGCGCGCTGCGCGGAGTACCTCGAACGTGGCGCCGCCTGGGCGTTGCTGATCGATCCCGAGCGGCGCACTGCCCACCTGTACACGGGCGGTACCGACCCGCTGGTCCCGCGTGCTTTAGTATCAGACGACCGACTCGAGCTCGGAGACTTGCTACCCGATCCACCCACAATCGCAGAGTTGTGGGCCGCGCTCAGCCCGGACGCGTAGGCGCGTACGGTTCGAGCGAGTCTGTCGTCGTCGTCACCCGGGGCGAGTGGGCCTCAACGCTCGCGGCACGTCTCACCGAGCCAGAGGAGCGCTCAGGGTACCGCCACTCTTACGAAAGTGTCGCCGCTGGGCGTGCCGGCTGCGCCAGGCCGGCGTCGGTAGACGCAACAGCGTCGGCGACCGAACGCGCGAGCTCCTCGACGTCAAACGGCTTGGACAGAAAGTTGCACACTCCTCGACGCTTGAGCGATCGGGGCACCGCGCCTGCCGCCGAGACGATCACGATGGGGATCACGC
>CBJLVJ010000662.1:0-2761 GCA_966426465.1 uncultured bacterium
CCGACCGCGCGTGGCGGTCCATCACGCTTCGGGACAGCTTGCTGAGCGCTCTCGGCTGGATCGTCGGGCGCATGGACGATCCGGCGTGCCCCGGCTATCTGTGGGTCCGCCGAGCCGGCCCGCACGGCATTGCCAATCAGGTCTGGGAAGACTCGTGGGATTCGTACTACCACGCTGATGGCAGCATCTTCGACTTCACGCGTCCGTATGCCCCCGTGGCGGTCCAGGGCTATGCGTACGATGCTCTGCTGGCAGGCGCCGAATTGCTGGAGCGCGCACCGGGCATGCTACCGTTCGACCCCGAGTGGCTCCGCGGCCGGGCCGACCGACTCCGGCAGCAGGTGCTGGCCGAGTTCTGGCAAAACGACCTGGGCACGTTCGCGCAGGCGTTGACAGTCGAGCCCGATGGCAGTCGTCGGCCGGCACGCGTCGTCGCCTCGAGCGCTGGCCATTTGCTGACCAGCCGGCTGCTGGATGGGCCCGAGGCTGCCCACCGGCGCCAGCGGCTGATCGCCCGTCTGGGCGAGCCAGACCTGCTGGGCGGCGCAGGTATCCGTACCAAGTCGACCAGCGCACCGCGCTTTTGCGCTGGCTCCTACCACAATGGCTCGATCTGGCCGATGGACTGCGCCGTCATCGCGGACGGCCTGCGCAGGCACGGCGCGGAGCGAGCGGCGGACGATCTCGAGCAGCGCGTGCTCGCCGCCTGCCGGGTGACGGGGGGTTTTCCGGAGTTCTTCCGCGGCGATCCCGATGGCAGCATCGCGGTGAATCGTGACATCGTCGACGTGGTAGTCGACGGGGTACCGAATCGCCTGGAGCAGCCGCCGCAGGCCAACCAGGGCTGGACCGCGACGTGTGTCTGGCGCATGCTGCGGAACCGCAAGGCGCTGGCAGTGGTGTAGCCGGGCCGACGAAGGTGTACGCTACCGCCTACCTTCGTGGCTCGGGAGGATGTTCACCGCGTGCATCGATCCGACCGCGAGGCGCGTCAGAGTGGCGTAACCATTCGAGACGTCGCCCGCGCGGCGAACGTCTCGATCAGCACCGTCTCGCACGTCCTCTCGGGCAAGCGGCCAACCAGCGGCCAGACCCGCCGACGGGTTGAAGACGTGATCGAGCGTCTGGGCTATCGGCCCAATCGTGTCGCGCAGAGCCTGGTCTGGCGCAGACCGTTTGCGCTGGGCCTGATCATTCCGGATATCACCAATCCCTACTTTCCGGCCTTCGCGCTCGGCGCCGAGGACCGCGTGCGGCAGCGTGGCTACACGCTCGTGCTTGGCAATAGTGAGTACGACCCGCAGCGCGAAACCTCGTACCTCGAGCTGGTGCGCTCGCAACAGTTAGCGGGCGCAATCTACTGTCTGGGCGACGAGATGAGCCCGATCCTGCCCGAGCTGAAGCGAGCCGTCGAGGAAGGCTTCGCAGTGGTGCTCGTCCACAGTCCGATGCCGAGCGTGCCGACGGTGTGCGCCGACAACCGCCAGGGCGGGCGCCTCGCCGCGCAGCACCTGCTGGATCTCGGCCATCGTCAGATTGGCATCGTGAGCGCGCTGCCCCTCGACGAGGGCATGGCCGACCGCGAAGCCGGCTTTCTCGACCTGCTGCGTGAGGTCGGTATGGCGGTCGATCGAACAGCGGTGCCCACGATGTACGGCAACCACCAGATCGAGGGCGGCAGTCAGGCAACGCTCGACCTTCTGGCGCACGCTCCAGACCTGACGGCGATCTTCGTCCTGAACGACCTGATGGCGCTCGGCGCGCTCGAGGCGGCACGCTCGGCCGGGCGGCGGGTACCCAGCGATCTGTCCATCCTCGGCTTTGACGATATCCCCTTCGCGGCGCTGGCGAATCCGCCACTCACGACGGTCGGACAGCCCATCCGCCAGTTGGGCGAGCAGGCAGCCGATCTGCTGCTGCGCGTCATCGACGACGGCGAGCCACCGGCCATCGACACCACCCCACAGCCGAACGTGCTGCTGCCGAACCAGCTGATCGTGCGCCAGTCCACGGCGGCGCCGCCCGCGGTGACGTGAGGCGCACGGCCCGATAGCGCTACTATCGCCAGCACATGCCCGCGCCCCAGAACGTCGTGCAGGCGGTCCAGGCGTCAATCGTGGCGTCGGCGCACCTTGCCGCGTACGAACACGTGGCCGCCGCCGCCCAGGCCTGCCAGCGTCTGGGCAGCATGACCAGCGGCCGCTGGCGTTCGGCCGCGCGCGACCTGTCGACGCTCGAAGCTGACCTGCAGACCGCCTTCAGCAGCGCAGCCGAAGAGCTTGCCTCCAGGGCTGACGCAATCGGCGTCCCCGAAGAAACCCTGTGGAACGTGGGCGACGCAGCCGGCACGCTCGACCTGCTGCGCGAGGCGGCGCTCGAGGAGCTGGAGCCGGACGCGCGCGCCGCGCAGGTGCTGCAGGGCCAGGTGCTGTTCGGCGCGTCGTTCAGCGAGGACGCCGAGCTGCCCGATCGGGGCACGACCCTGCTGTTCGGCTGGCCAGCGCCGCTCGATCCCGCCACCTGGTCATGGGAAGCAAACTGGGTGGTCGGCGACACCGACGCCAACGGTCAGGGCGAGACTGAAGCCGAGGAGCTGGATCTGTTCGAAACCGGTGAGCTCGAAGGTGACGATTCGATGCTGTCCGAGCTGGCCGCCGAGCTGAGCAGCAGTACCGAGGAGGCTCGGCTAGCGCTGCACGATGCGGCGATGGCGCTGACGCGGGCTTCGCTCCTGGCCGGCGCGCATGCCGACGAGGACGAA
>CBJLVJ010000663.1:0-2754 GCA_966426465.1 uncultured bacterium
GGACAAATTGCCACGGCCAGCCGAGCGCGCCGACGGGGAGTCGTTTGTTCGCGGCGCCGTTACCCATGGCAAGCCCATCAAAGACGGCGGACACCAGGCGTGAGGAGCAGGTGAGCGCACGGCCGCTCCGGTACACCGACAGACCAAGACGCGCGAAGGCCGCCTGGGCGCGGTCGAGAATGGCCGGATCTGCGTTAGCGATGATTACCTGCTTATCGCGACGGTAGCCCTGTGCGACATAGAGCCCCAACAGCCACGCCACTTCGCGGTCGATACGCAGGATCGCACTGAGCCAGGTGGTGCCGGTGCGGTATCTGAATCGGTCAGCTTCTTCAAACCGCGGCAGTTGCTCCCACACCTGTTCGAGGACACTCAACGGTAGCTGGCGTGAACGCAGGTAGTACGAGACGGACAGACCGGCATCGCGTAGAAGTTCCCGGACCTTCGCGTCGTAGCCTGCGAGCGCGCGTTCAGTAGTCGGTCCCTGACATAGCACGTGGCGCCGGACCGATGGCGAAAGCAGGTCCAGCACCTGGTACTCGGGCTGGCTGGTAGCACAGTCTGGAATCCACCTCGGAAGCGCGACCTTTGTTCCGGGTCGCAGCGCGCGGGTCGGCGTCTTGACCAGATCGCCCGCTGAGCTCAGCGTGAAGAGGTTGTGCCCGGCTGTGACGCGGACGCTGCGGCCGGAGGCCAGACGAACCTCGTAGATACGGTCAGGCAGCTCGCGAAACCAGTTGGTGACCTGGTGAAAGCCGACCTGGAACGTGTCCCGGTCGAAACCGACGACGCGTCCGCGCAGTCTCTTCTCGACAATTTCGCCGATCGGCCGCTGACGCAGGCTCCCACTCTCATCCTGGAACAGGACCGGCTCGTCATACGGCAGGCTTGAATGGATGACGACGCCGAGGCGGCCGAGGCTGCTGCGACCTTCGAGGCGCGCCACCAGATCGTCGGGCATGGTGACGCGCTCGACGGTGCTGCCGAGCACGAACTCGTGCGGGTGCAGAAACATCGGCTCGTCGGGCCCGACTTCGATCATCTCCATCAGGTCGTCGGCGGGCTGTTTGACGTCGATGAAGGCGCGTTTGGTGTTGCGGAATACCAGAAACTTGTTATCGAGACGGACGTCGACGCTCGACGGCTGGACCAGGCTGGGGTCGAACGGATCGATTCTGAGTCTGCCGCTGGCGATGCTTTCTTTGATCGTGCGGTCCGAAAGAATCACCTCGCGGCCCGCGGCGCGGCGGCCCCGGCGTCGTTGGCGTTGGTCTGTCTGGCGCGTTCGATGAGACGCCGCACTTCGTCTTCGAAGGACGAGATATCGGCGAAGGCGCGGTAGACCGAGGCAAAGCGGATATAGGCCACCTGGTCCAGGTGCCGCAGCTTCTCCATGGCCAGGTCGCCGATCACCGAGCTGGGCACCTCGGCGGTGTCGCGGGCGCGCAGCTCGGCTTCGATCTGCTCGACCGTGCGCTCGATGGTCTCGGCGCTGATCGGCCGCTTGGTGCACGCGACCTGCAGGCTGCGCCGCAGCTTGTCGGGATTCCACTCCTGGCGGCGCTGGTCGCTCTTGACGACCATCAGCGTCGACGTGTCCGGCCGCTCGTACGTGGTGAAGCGATGCGAGCAGGCGCCGCACTGTCGGCGTCGCCGCGTCGTCGACGCATCGGCCGAGTCGCGCTTGTCGAGCACGCGCGTATCGGGCGATCGACAGACGGGGCAGCGCATGCGGCAATCATAACTGCGCACCCTGCGTTCGCCGTACTACTTAGAATCTGGCAGCAAGTATGACGAGCGAGGCGCTACGCATCAGCCCGCTCGGCGGTGTCGGCGAGGTCGGCAAGAACTCCACCCTGGTCGAGTTTGGCGACGACATGATCATTGTCGACGCGGGCGTCAAGTTCCCGGAGGCCGAGCTGCACGGCGTCGACCTGGTGGTGTGCGACTACACCTACGTTGCCGAGCGGCTGGACCGGCTGCTGGGGATCGTGTTCACCCACGGCCACGAGGACCATATCGGCGGGCTGCCGTACCTGATCATGCAGCTCGACCCCCACGAGCCGATTCCGATCTATGGCACACCGCTGACGCTGGGCCTGATCTCGGTCAAGCTCCGCGAGCACGGCATGCTGGGTCGTGTCACACAGATGGCGATCCGCGAAGGCCTGCGAGCCCGCCTCGGCCCGTTCGAGGTGGAGCCGGTCGCGGTCAACCACAGCATTCCCGACGCTGTGGGGCTGGTGATTCGCACGCCCGCGGGCGTGTTGTTCCACACGGGCGACTTCAAGTTCGACCCGACGCCCGTCCAGGGCCGGACCACGGACAACGAGCGTCTGCGCCAGCTTGGCGACGAGGGCGTCCTGGTGCTGCTGAGCGACTGCGTTCGCGTTGAGCAGCCTGGCTGGACAGCTTCCGAGGCGGGCGTGCGCGAAGCGCTCGAGCAGTTGATCGGCGCGGCGCCCGGGCGCGTGCTGGTGACAACCTTCGCCTCGAACATCGGACGGTTGTGCGAGGTCGTGCGCTCGGCACACAAACTGGGCCGGAAAGCAGCAGTGGTGGGGCGGAGCATGGAGGAAAACCTCCGTGTCGCGCGTGAGCTCGGGTTCCTCCAGGTCCCCGAGGGCAGCCTGGTCGATCTGCGTGAGATCAACGGCCTGCCGCCCGACAAGATCGTGCTGCTGTCGACGGGCAGTCAGGGCGAGCCGACAAGCGTGCTCAGTCGGATCGCACGCGGCGACCATCCGCTGGTCA
>CBJLVJ010000664.1:0-2749 GCA_966426465.1 uncultured bacterium
GCGCAAGCCGCGCCCGCCGCAAGAATCGCCCTGTGGCATCCCGACACGGCTCAGCTGCAGGTGTTCCACGATGGTCAGCGCATCGCGCTGCCGTACCTGCCGCGCGCCTGGCTCGATCAGCGTGCGACCCTGCTGGTGGCTTCGGCGCGTCAGGCTCCGCCTGATGCGTCGCTCCTGGAGCTGTACGAGGCCAGAGCCGTCATGTCCGCGCCGATCACGGCGTACGGCAGGCGACTTGGCGTGCTGAGCGTGTACGCGCCACAAGCGCCGGTTTTTGCCAACAGCGATCTGGAGCTGATTCAGCTCCTGTCCGACCAGGCCGCGGTTGCGCTCGAAAATCGCGAGCTCATCGACCAGGCGGCGCAGGTCCGCGCTCGCGAGGAAGCCACGCGGCTCAAGGACGATTTTCTGTCGTCAGCGGCGCATGATCTCAAGACACCACTGACCGGTATCGTCACCCAGGCTCAGGTGCTTCGGCGTCGCGCCGAACGTCATCCCGCGGCCCCGCCGGACCTGGTCGGACTCGACCGCCTGCTCGAGCAGAGCCATCGCATGAAGGACCTCGTCCTGGAGCTGCTCGACGTTTCGCGCCTCGAGCACGGCAGCCTGGTTGGCAACCGCGAGGAGGCCGACCTCGCCGGGCTGTTCCGCAAGTTGGCTCGACAGAACGCGGCTCAGTGGCAGCGCGTGCGTCTTCACGCCGAGGAGTCAGTGCACGCGTCGGTCGACGTGCCACGTTTTGAGCAGGTCCTTTCGAACCTGGTCGAGAACGCGCTCAAGTACAGCCCTCACGAAGCGCCCGTGAACGTCACGATCTGGGCTGAGTCTGACGACGCTCGGCTCAGCGTGCGTGACGAAGGCATTGGTATACCGAGCGAGGACCAGGCGCTGGTTTTCGAGCGGTTTCACCGCGCACGCAACGTCGACGACCGGCGGTTTGCTGGCATGGGCCTTGGCCTGTACCTGGCCCGCGGGATTGTTGAGCAGCACGGCGGTAAAATCTGGGTCGAGAGCGCGCCGGGAATGGGGAGCACGTTCCAGGTCGCGGTGCCGCTGGTCGTATCAAATGTGGCAGTCAGCGCGCGCTCGGTGGAGGAAACCAGATCGTGACACAGCAGCCCATCCTGGTAGTCGACGACGATCCAACCATTCTGGCCACGGTGTCCGAGGCGCTCGACCTGGAGGGCTTTCCGGTAGTTACCGCGACCAACGGCGCTGAAGCCCTGGACGCTGTCGACCGCAGCGCACCGTCGCTGGTGCTGCTCGACATGCGCATGCCAGTGCTCGATGGATGGGGATTCATGCGTGCCATCCGCCAGCGCGAGCTGAGCCTGACGGTGGTGGTGATGACTGCCGCCGCGGATGCCCAGCGCTGGGGACGCGAAATTGGTGCGCAGGCCGTGCTCGCTAAACCCTTTGAGCTGGACGAGCTGCTCGGCGCAATTGAGCGGTTACTGCCGGCCTGAGGTGGCCAGCCGACGCGCTTGCTCGAGGTCGTCGGGTGTGTTGACGTTGAAGAACGCCGAGCCCGTCGGCTCCCACGTGTGCCATTCGTCTTCGGCCACCTCGCGCACGCGCACGTCGCCAAAGTAGCTGATCATGCGCTGCTCGCCCCGAGCCAGCGCAGCACGGATGGCCTCGAGCACAGGCTCGCGTCGATAGACGGCGTGCATCGGCTCGAGAAAACCGGCCGTGCGCGGGATAACCACGTCGGCACCCGCCGTCGCGAGCAGGTCCAGCAGGTGCTCGAACACCCGGCGCGACACGAACGGCATGTCGCACGCAACCGTCAGGCACGCGTCGGCGACGGTGCTCGCCAGTCCCGCTGCCAGCGCCGGCAGCACGCCCGCGTACGGTTGCGGGTCGTACACCAGTCGCAACACCCCCGGGTGCGCCAGCGACGCGTCGTTGGTGAGCAGCACACGCTCATCGACCAGCGGGTCCAGTGCCGCCAGAATTCGGTCGAGGATGGTAGCGCCGCCTACCTCCAGCAGGGCTTTGTTCACGCCCCCGAGGCGGGTGGCGCGTCCGCCAGCGAAGATCAGCGCGCTTGTCGACAGGCGGCGATCAGGCGGCGCGGCTCAGGCGCGTGCCACACTGACCGCAGAACACCTGGCCAGGCGGATTGACGGTGGCGCACGACGGGCACGTATTCTCTGCGGCCGCCGGGGTGGTCAGGCTTGGCGCGCTGGTCAGGGTGGTGCCGCATGTACTACAGAATTTTTGACCGGCATTGTTGCGCGCCTCGCACGACGGGCATGTGACCTCGGCCACGGGCACGGCTGCCACGGGTGCCGTCGGCGCCTCGACCGCGGGATGGTCGTCGCGCACAGCCGTGCGGAACTCACGCACGCTCCTGCCGACGGCGCCGCCCACCTGCGAAAGCCGACCTGCGCCAAAGATCACAACCACGATGACCAGGATGATGATGAGTTCCCAGGGCCCGATCATTGGCATGAGAGTCGCTTCCCTTTCCTACGCCGTGGGCAGGAGGATAGAAATTCCGGGCCGCAGCGTCAAACTTCCACGAGGATTTTCGGGCGCTGGGCTACACCTCGGCCACCAGCTCGACTTCGACCGCGAAGCCCGCGGGCAATTCGTTGACGCCGACGGCGGTGCGCGCGTGGCGGCCGGCGTCGCCAAAGATCTCGACGAACAGGTCGGACGCGCCGTTGGCGACGGCCGGCTGCTGGTCGAAGCCCGCCGCGCTGTTCACGAAGGCGCCCACCCGCACCAGCTGCTTGACGGC
>CBJLVJ010000665.1:0-2746 GCA_966426465.1 uncultured bacterium
GTGCACGCGCGACGGGCCGTTCCTGCTGGACGTCGTCCTTGAGAGCCCCGTCCCCGGCCGCTAGCTCAGAAGCGCCGCCTCGCTCTTTGCCATGAGGGCAACCGCCGACGGGCACAAGCGGCTCGCGCGCGAGCTTGCCGAGCGCTGCCGCGCGCTTGCCAACGAGCTCGGCCCCACCGAGGCGGAGCGACGTGCCTTCGAAGAGGTGCTGGCGCGCGGCGACGCCGACGCGCTGGCCTTTTGGCCGCACCTCTACCAGCACTTCCTCGACGCGTACGCGCCCGATCGGCGCCGCTTGCGAGGTGTGTACTACACGCCCGCCGAGGTGGTGCGTGCCCAGGTGTCGCTGGTCGACGACGTGCTGCGCAACCGACTCGGCTGCCCCGCCGGATTCGCCGACACGCGCCTGGCCATCGTCGACCCGGCCACGGGCAGCGGCGCGTATCCGCTGGCGATCGTGGATCGCGCCGGCCGCGAGGCGATCGGCCGCATGCGGCTGTTCGAGCCGCTGCCCGGAGCGGCGGCCATTGCCCGCGCGCACGGACTGCCGGTCGAAGAACGTGACGCGCTCCTGGTCAGCCCACTGCTCGACGCGCCGGTTGTCGCGTGCATCGGCAACCCGCCCTACCGCCGCCAGACCGGCAGCGCCTGGGCTCGTTCGCTGCTCGACGACCTGGCGGCTGGCACAGCCGGCGTGCACGCCAAAAACCTCTACAATGATTATGTCTACTTCTGGTGCTGGGCGCTGCGGGCCGTCTTCCACGACCGACAGGGGCCTGGCGTGGTGTGCTTCGTCACCGCCGCTTCCTATCTACGGGGCCCCGCCTTTGAGGGGCTGCGGCACAGGCTGCGCGAGACGCTCGACGAGCTGTGGCTGGTCGACCTGGAGGGCGACTCTCTGGCCGCACGCCGGACGGACAACGTCTTTCCAATCCGCACGCCGGTGGCCATTGCGTTGGGCATTCGCTCTGGCGAGTCCCGCCACACATCGCCCGCGCTCGTCCGCTACACCAGGATCTCAGGCGACCGCGCCGCAAAGCTGGCCGCGCTCGATCGAGTACGTGGTATAGCCAGCATTTCATGGCAGCGCACGGCAGGCGCGACCTTCGTCCCGCGAGCCAGTGCCGCGTACGCGGCATGGCCGAAACTGACCGAGCTCTTTCCGTGGCACCTGTCCGGCGCACAGCTCAAACGTACCTGGCCGATCGGGCCAACCCCGGACGTGCTGAGCCAGCGCTGGCGTGCCCTGGTGCGACTGGCGCCTGCCGAGCGCGCGCTCGCGTTCGGCCCAACGCGCGATCGGAACGTGCGCTCGATGCCACCCGACCTGCTGCATGGCGAGACGCGCCTGAAGCCGCTGTTTGCCGTGACCGTTGTCGATGACTGCCCGCGGCCCGTGCCCTACGCGTACCGTAGCTTCGACCGGGCGTGGGTGCTGCCGGACGCGCGCCTGGGCGACTTCATGCGGCCCGCGCTGTGGCGCGTGGCTGGACCGCGCCAGGTGTTTCTCACCAGTTTGCTGACCAACGTGCTCGGGCCCGGGCCGGCCGCCGTGGCCACCGCGCTCGTGCCTGACCTGGACTGCTTCCGCGGGTCGTTCGGCGCCAGGGCGGTTATCCCGCTGTGGCGTGATGCGGCCGGCTCAGCGCCGAACGTGGACGCCGACTGGCTGGATCGCCTGAGCCAGCGCTATGGCTTCGAAGTGTTCCCTGAGACGCTCATGGCGTACTGCTACGCGCTGCTGGCCACACGCGGCTACGTCGCTCGGTTTGCCGAGGAGCTGCGGACACCCGGACCACGCATTCCACTTGCCCGCGATCCTGCACTCTTTCGGCGCGCGGCCAGCCTGGGTGAACGTGCGCTCGCGCTGCACACCTTCGCATCTCTCCCCGTCGGAGAGGCCGGGTGCCTCGGCGATCCTGGCGGCGAGTACCCGGGCGACGTCAGCTACGAGCCGCGGCGCGAGCTCCTTCGGTTGGGCGATGGGAGCTTCGGCCCGGTCACCCGTGAGGTCTGGGACTACAGCGTTTCTGGCCTGCACGTCCTGCCGGGCTGGCTGCGGCGGCGCATGCCCAGGACCGGCAAGTCACCCCTGGACGCGATCGGACCGACGGCGTGGACCGCCTCTCTGAGCCGCGAGCTGCTCGAGCTGGTGTGGTTGCTCGAGCACACGCTCGCCCTCGAGCCCTCGCTCGACGCGGTGCTGGACGAGGTTGTCTCGGGTTCGACCTACTTGTTCAGCAGGTAGACATTGACGTGCAGCAGGCCGGGCGCGGTCGGATCGAGCTCCTTGAATGCGCCCCAGCTCAGGTCGACGATGCGGCCCTTCACATATGGTCCGCGGTCGGTCACCGGAGCCTCGATGGAACGGCCCGTAGTGGGATCTTCGACGCGCACCAACGTGCCGCACGGCAGCGTCTTGTGTGCGATCTGGACGACCCTGGTGTGGAACACCTGGCCGCAGGCGGTGCGATTGCCTTCGAAGCCGTCGCCCTCGCCGTAGGTGGAGGCAATGCCCGACTCGAACAGGGCCGGCGTGCCAGGCGCGGAGGCGGGCTCCGGCTCGGCGGCTTCTGGGGCAGGCATCGGAGCAGCTACCGGACTGGCCAGCTCTTCGAACTCGCCGGTCACCACGGCGGCGTTGACCGTGCTCAGAGCCGCGGGCTGGGTCGATTCGGGCAGCGGCTGCACGTCATGCGTGTCGACGACCGCTTCGGTCTGGGCGTCCACGACGGAGCCAAGGAGC
>CBJLVJ010000666.1:0-2743 GCA_966426465.1 uncultured bacterium
GGAAGCCCGCCAGCTGCACCGCGAACTGCAGGTACACCAGCGCGTAGATCGCCAGGAGCAACAGCGTCGGCCACAGCTCGATCCCGTCCGGGTGCAGCCGAACCAGCGCCAGGCGTGCGGGCTGCCTAACTCGTTGCAACATGCCGTCGCCTGGGCAGCCGCACATCCAGCGCCAGAGCGGCGCCGACGACCACCACCGCGAGCGTGACCAGGACGGTCACCGCCGGTCCGAAAACTTCGACCAGAAAACCCGCGAGCCAGTCACCCAGCAATCCTGTCGAGTAGCCGAGAAGGCGCTCAGCAGGCAGAACCGCGATCGCCAGCAGCGCCACACCCGTCAGCCGCCGAGTGGGCAGTGCCAACGACGGCCGCACGCGACAAATCACCAACAGCACGCCAACGAACACGAGGCCCAGCGGTAACACGAAGCTGGCCTGGCCAAGCAGCGCCGCCACCGCCTCGTGCACGGGCGCCAGGATACGGCCTTCGGCCGGCGCGAACACCACCACCGAGGCGATAGCCCCCGTCAGCAACACCAGATACGCCAGCGGCTCGATGGCTGGGTCCCGCTCGGTAGTCACGTGGTGCTGCGAAGTGGCCATCACGTCGGGCTACGAGCCCCACTCGTTGTGAGCCGATTGTGCCGTCGAACCGCCAGGTCCACGTGGCTCCCCTCCGGGAATCAAAACAGGGGTAACTGGTCGAGGCGCGCCGCCGCGGCTTGAAGCGCCGCCGCCTGCGACAGCGCTGCTTCCCGCTTCTTTCTCGCTTCGGCCACAAGCGGCGGTATCTTGCGGAAATCGTCCGCGTACATCCGCCGCATCTCCACCGTGGGCGTGCGCAGAATGGCGGCCGGGTGGTACATCGCCAGACAGGTGATGCCGTTCCACTCGCGCGTGCGCCCGTGCAGCTCGCGCATGGACCCCGGGCCGATGAACCGCGCCATCGAGTACCGCCCGAGCGTCACGATGAGCATGGGCTGGAGCAGCGCGATCTGCCGCTGGCTGTAGACGTCGCACGCGGCGAGCTCGTCGGGTAGCGGGTCGCGATTGCCAGGCGGCCGGCAGCGCACGACGTTGGTGATGAACACCTCTTCCCGTCGCAGGCCGATCACGCCCAGCATCTCGCCGAGCAGCTGGCCGGCCGCGCCGACGAAGGGTCGGCCTTGCTGGTCCTCGTGGAAGCCGGGCCCCTCGCCGATGAACATCACCTCGGCCTGTGGAGGGCCCTCGCCTGGTACCGCCCGGGTCCGTGTCTCGCACAATTTGCACAGCCGACAGGCGCGTACGTCGCCGCCGATCAGCTCGAGTGAGTCACCCACCAGGCGCGCAGTTTACCCTGGTGTGGATATGCCTGGGCCTCTCTCCGGCACCCGCGTTGTGGATCTGACTCGCGCGCTGGCCGGCCCCTACTGCACGCTGCTCCTCGGCGACATGGGCGCCGACGTGATCAAGATCGAGCTGCCGGGCACTGGCGACGAAACGCGCCAGTGGGGACCGCCCTTTCTCGAAGACGAGAGCAGCTACTTCATGAGCGTCAATCGCAACAAGCGCAGCGTCACCCTGGACCTGAAGTCCTCGGCCGGACTCGAGGCGCTGCGTCGGCTGACGCGCTCCGCGGACGTGCTGGTCGAGAACTTCCGACCCGGCACGATGGAGCGGTTGGGCCTCAGCTACACGCAGGCGGCCGAGCTCAATCCGTCGCTGATCTTCTGCTCGGTGTCAGGCTTCGGCCAGACCGGCCCGCGCGCGCGCCAGCCCGCGTATGACGCCATCCTGCAGGGCATGGGCGGTATCCAGTTCCTGTCGGGCGAGCAGGAGGGTGAACCGACGCGCATCGGCGTGCCCATCGCCGACATCACCGCGGGCATGTTCGCCGCCTTCGCCGTCGCTTCGGCGCTGTACTGGCGCGAGCGCGATCCGCGGCGGCGCGGCCAGTTGATCGATGCTTCGATGCTCGGCGGCCAGGTGGCGCTGCTGACCTACCAGGCTGGTCGCTACTTCGCCACGCGCCAGGCGCCGGGCCGTATCGGCAACCGCCACGCCAGCATCGCCCCGTACGAGATGTTCAAAGCCAGTGACGGCTACGTCAACGTCGCCGCCGCGAACGAGCCCATGTGGCAGCGCTTCTGTAAAGCGCTCGACCTGACGGAGCTGCTGTCCGATGCGCGCTTCGCCACCAACCCCGAGCGTGTCCACAACCGCGAGGCCTTGAGCGCCATCATCGAAAAGCGGCTCGGCTCGCTGCCCATGGCTGAGGTCATCGAGCGGCTCGAAAAGGCAGAAGTCCCGGTCGGCCCGGTGTACGACCTGGCGCAGGTGTTCGCCGATCCGCAGAGCGAGCATCTCGGACTGGCCATGCCCACGCCCCACCCGAAGGTCGCCGACCTGCACACGACTGGCTTCCCGTTCAGCCTGTCCGAGACGAACCCCGAAGTCCGCTGCCCGCCGCCGCTGCTGGGCGAGCACACCGCCGAGGTGCTGCGCGAGCTTGGCTACGCCGAGTCTGAAATCGCCGCGCTCGCCGGCACGCCCCGCCCCACTGCCCCCGCGGTCGCCTCTTCCGAGTAGACAACTCGGTCTCGCGTCGGTGGTCGCTGCCCCGCGAGCGCACCGCCGACGCGCCCCAGCAGCTGGCTACAGCCGTACGCCGCGCCCGCGCGGGAGGAATCCTCGTCCAACACGCGCGAGCGCGGCGGAGCGCTCAGACCGTCTCGGGAACGGGCTCCTCCACCGACCTGGCG
>CBJLVJ010000667.1:0-2720 GCA_966426465.1 uncultured bacterium
ATCGAATCGAAGCTGGTCAGCGTGGCGCCCGCGGCGGCGAGGTGTTTGAGCCGATAAGGCGCGTAGTCGATCGGCCCGTCTTCGTCGGTGGCGAGCGTCGGCTCCCAGTCGTGCCGGTCAGCCATGCCTACGAACTCCTTGACGACGCGCGCGACGGCTGCCCAATCCGGCGTGTCAAGCCCGGCCTGGGCGTTGCCGACCGCACGAAACGCCAGCTCGCGGCCGGCCAGCGGTGAGAGTCCCGCCACGCGGTCCGAGAGGTACCGCGCCAGGCTGGTCTGCCCAGCGAGGCCCGCGCTCAGCGTCTCGGGTGAGATCTCCTCCGGGTAGAGCCGACCCTGGGCAGGCGGCGGCTCGTACGGCAGATGCGGCAGTACAGGTCGGCGCGGGTTGCGGCTTGGCGGCGCCCGGCGGGCGGCGTCGAGGATGCGCCCGTCCTCGCCCACGAGCACGAGATTGCTGCGCCTCCCCATCGCTTCTACAATGAGCAGCACCCTGTAGAGCCGCCCGGAGGGGTCCCGTTGTTCGCAGTCGAGCTCGAACACGCGCTCCAGACGAGGCTGGCCAACCGCGCGGATGCGTGCGCTGCGCAGGTGCTTTCGGACCTGCAGGCTGAAGGGAGTGTCGCCTTCGAGTCCTCGGGCAGGCAGGCTCGTGGTTCGCTGCACGCGCCCGAGCTCGGGGTGTGCCGACAGGAACACGTCATTGCGGCCAACCTGTGGGGCAAAGACTTCGACGGCGAGGCTGAGCTCGTCCGCGAACACCAGTTTCTGCAAACGAGCGTCGGTCAGCAGCGGCTCGAGCTCGTCGCGCACGGCGGACAGCGTCAGCGCGTCAAACGGCATCGGCCGTAGTGCAGGACGCCCACCACGACCCGGAGACACCCGCCAGTGGGCTGGTGTTCATCCTGTCTGGTCCTTCAGGTGTCGGCAAGTCCACCCTCATCGAGCGCCTCAAGGGCGATGGTTTTCCGATTACCCACTGCGTGACGGCCACGACGCGACCACGTCGGCAGGGCGAGGAGCACGGCATTCACTACTACTTTCTGGCCGAGTCGGACTACGACGCCCTGCTCGAGAAAGGCGAGTTCCTCGAGCACGCCGTCGTGCATAACCTCTACCGCTACGGTATTCCCCTGCACAGCATCCGCGATGCGCTGCGCCGTGGGAACGACGTGATTCTGGCGCCCGACGTGCAGGGCGCCAGCACCGTGCGCTGGAAGCTGCCGAACGCGATCACCATCTTCTTGAGGCCGCCCTCGCTCGACGAGCTCCTGCCGCGCCTGGCCGCTCGCGGCACGGAGGCACCCGAGGAGCGGCGGATTCGGCTGATCACCGCCGAGCGCGAGCTGCAGCGCATGAGCGAGTACGACTACGTGATCGTTAACCATCGCGATCGCCTCGAGCAGGCCGTGGGCGATCTCAAGGCGATCATCCGGTCGGAGCGGCTGCGCGTCTGCCCACGGACCGTCACCCTCTAGCGTTTCGAAAAGTCTTCGTGCTGGGCGGCGCTCGCTCGGGCAAGAGCCGTTTCGCCGAAGCGCTGGCGGTCGAGTGCGGGGAACCCGTGCTGTACGTCGCGACCGCGACCGTCACCGACGTCGAAATGGCCGAGCGCATCGCCCGACATCGCGCCCAGCGGCCGTCGTCGTGGCGCACGCTCGAGGTACCCGTCGAGGTGGCCGGCCGGCTGGCCTCATCGGAGCATCGCGACGCCAGGACCGTTGTCCTGGAGGACCTCACGCTGCTGCTCTCAAACCTGATGCTGTCTGAGCCAAACGGCGCGGAGGCGCACGCCATCGCCCAGGCGGAGGCAATCCTGGCCGTCGAGGCGCACGTCATCCTGGTAAGCAACGAGGTAGGCATGGGCGTCGTGCCGGCCTACGCGCTGGGGCGGCAATTTCGAGACGCCCTCGGCCGCGTCAATCAGGCCACCGCGGCCCTGTGCGCCGAGGTGTACCTGCTCGTGGCCGGCCTTCCGCTCCGGTTGAAGTAACAGCTACAATCCCCTCGGTTTGTGACGATGCCAGACGCTGGCTTTTTGATACGCGCGGGGAGATAAGGGTGAGCGCTGTCTTGGTGCTGAACCAGAACTATGAGCCGCTCAACGTTTGCAACGCGCGACGCGCTCTGGTTCTGGTGGACGGCGGCAAGGCAGAAGTTCTCGAACATGCCGAGCATCCGATCAGGACGCCCAACAGGCTCTTTCCGCGGCCATCGGTCATTCGCCTGGTGTACATGATCAAACGCCCGCGCCCGCGCGTGCGGCTGACTCGACGCGAGATCTTCATCCGCGATCATCACGCCTGCCAGTACTGCGGCGTGCGCACGCGCGACCTGACGCTGGACCACGTGGTGCCGCGCCACCGCGGCGGCCGCCACAGCTGGGACAACCTGGTCAGCGCCTGCCGCACGTGCAATCACCGCAAGGGTGGTCGCACACCCGAAGAAGCCCGCATGCAGCTCCGCCGCCAGCCCACCGAGCCGCACGCCACCAGCTACTACCTCTTCCACCAGTACCTCGAAAGCGAGCGCTTCTCCGGCTGGACCAAGTTCATGCCCGAATGGGAAAAGCGCGCCTCGTAAAAGGAACGGTTAACGGCAGAAGACTCTGCGCCTGGAGAGCACTCCTGCGTAACCGTTAACGCTCGCTGAAAAACAGGGATCGAAGACGAGGCTCGTGGATGCCGCGGGTGAGGGCGACGACCTCGTCGCCGGGTT
>CBJLVJ010000668.1:0-2718 GCA_966426465.1 uncultured bacterium
CTGTCCGCGGACACGCTGGTGGTCTGGGCGGAGCACGACCGACTCATTCCGCCGGTGTACGCCAGCCGCTGGCAGGCCATGCTGCCCCGCTCGCAAGCCGTGCGCGTCGAGGATGCCGGCCACATGGTGCCATACGAGCAACCGGGCCCTCTGGCTGAGGCTGTGCTTGCGTTTCTGGCGAGACCCGTGGCGGCGCAGCGCAACGGCCAGTCGTGAGCGCTTTCAGGTCAGGGGAGTGATCAGGCGGCCGAGACCTTCGACTTCGACGATAACCTCGTCGCCGGGCTTGAGCCAGGTACGCGGCTCGGGCATGCCAAGGATCACACCCTCGGGTGTGCCGGTGATGATCAGGTCGCCCGGCTCGAGCGTCATGTACTGACTGGCGTAGCTCACGATCTCGGCCACCGAGAAGATCATGTCGGCTGTACTGGAGTTCTGGCGCAGCTCACCATTGACCCACGTACGCAGGGCCAGCCGTTGCGGGTCCGGCACCTCGTCGCGCGTGACCAGGTAGGGTCCCACCGGACAGAACCGGTCCAGCGTTTTTCCGAGCAGCCACTGGCTGGTGCGAGTCTGGAGGTCACGCGCGCTCAGGTCGTTGGCGGTACAGTAGCCGAGGACATACTCGAGCGCACGCTCGACCGGTACGCTCGATGCGCGCCGACCAATGACCACGCCCAGCTCGACTTCGTAGTCGTACTGGCTGGCCACCTTCGGCAGCGGGACCGCCTCGCACGCGGCGGCCAGGGTGTTGTTGAATTTCGAGAACAGGACCGGCGTCTGGGGGAAGGGCGCGCCGGTCTCCTCTGCGTGACGCCGGTAATTCAGCCCGACGCACAGGATTTTGCCAGGCTGGTAGACGCACGGGCCGAGCCGCAGGTCGGACTCCTGCCGCAAAGCGCCGACTCCGGGCGAGCGCTCGACGGCCGCGCGTACACGCGGCAGCGCGGCCTCGCCCTGCGTGAAGAGTGTCTGGAGGGTCAATGCGTCGCCAGCGTCCGAGCTCTCGACGGGCAGCACGCCCTCCGCCACAACGACTCCCAGTCTCAGTCCGTCGGCGGTCTGGAACGTGATCAGCTTCATGGTGGGCTCCTGTAGCCAGATTGTCCGGGTCAGCTTGCGTGGTTCGATGGTAGCCGCCCGTACCCTGGTACTTGCCATGCAGATCACACGCGTCGAAACCACGCCGGTCGATCGCTACCTGTTCGTGCAGGTGCATACCGATGCCGGCATCGTCGGTCTCGGTGAGGCGGGTACGTGGGGCTTCCTGGAAGCCGCCGAGCAGGTGGTTGCCAAGTTCGCACACTACCTGGTAGGCCAGGACCCGCTGCGCATCGAGCATCACTGGCAGTACATGTATCGTTCCACGCATTTCCGCGGGGCGGCGATCATGGGCGCGCTGAGCGCGATCGATATCGCGCTGTGGGATATCGCCGGTAAGCACTTCGGCGCGCCGGTGTACGCGCTGCTCGGCGGCAAGACGCGCAACAAGGCGCGCGTCTATTACCACGTGCTGGGCGAAACCATCGACAGTCTGGTCGAGGGCTGCCGCGCCGCCAAGGCGCGCGGCTTCACCGCCGTCGGGCACCTGTCGCCATTTGGCGACGAGCCGCGCGATAAGCCCTACTTCAAGACGTACACCGCCAGGATGGGGCAGGCGATCGACGCGGTGCGTCAGTTCCGCGATGCCGTCGGCGACGAGGTGGACCTGTGCATCGAGATCCATCGACGGCTTTCACCTGCCGAAGCGATCGTCCTGGCGCGGGGGATCGAGCCCTACCGACCGATGTTCTACGAAGACCCGATCCTGCCGGACAACTTCGACGCAATGGGGCTGGTGGCCGAGAACATCCACATCCCGATCGCCACCGGTGAGCGGCTGCACACGATCTTTGAATTCGAGATGCTGTTGCGACGTGGCGCAGTCCAGTTCGTGCGGCCGGACGTGTGCATGTGCGGTGGGATCACTGGCGCCAAGAAGATTGCCGCACTGGCGGAAGCCAACTACGTCGGCGTGGTGCCGCACAATCCGTTGGGTCCAGTCAGCACCGCGGCGTGCATCCAGCTCGCCGCGTGCATACCCAATTTCGCCATCCAGGAGTACCCCCTGGGCGAGCAAGAACCACCCAAGAGCGAGATCGTCCGCACCACGTTGACCTACGACGGCAGAGGCTCGCTCCTGGTTCCGACTGGGCCCGGTATTGGCGTCGAGCTGGCGCCTGATGCTGCCGAGCGGTATCCGTACCGCATGCGCTGGCTCGGCACGCGGCTGTACGACGACGGCTCAGTGATGGATCAATGATCCGATTACGGATCTTCAACTCGGGATCGCAGACTTTGTTTCCGAACTGGAACAACTGTCACCGAACAGGCCCGAACAGCGTCGAGAGCAGAACCGTTTCCTGGATAAGTGACCGATTGAGGTCACGACAGTCCAGTTCCTGAGGGAGTCGAGGAGGCTCGAAACGGATGCGTCTTAATCGGCATTGGTTCTTTACGGCTGTTTCGCTGACGACCGCGGGCATGCTCATCGTAGCGCCCGCCGCGTGGGCGGATGACGACAAGAAGTCGGACGATCATGGTGGCCGCGGCAGCAGCACCACCACCACGCAGGTGAGGTCGGATACTCGAGGCGACGAACATGCCGCGGCGCCGGCGGTCAAAGTCGAGCACCAGGACGAAGCGGTAGAGCACCAGAACGAGCGGGCGGTCGAGCAT
>CBJLVJ010000669.1:0-2710 GCA_966426465.1 uncultured bacterium
CGCCTGCAGATAGAACTTGAAGACGGTATTCATGCGGCCAACGTCGCCCTGCAGCGCCACGATCTCGGGAATGAGCGTGGCAAACAGGGCCGCGCCGAAAAGCGCTGCCTGCAGCGCCCGGTCGGCTCGACGCCAGTGGGCGATGCACGCGGCCGCCGCAGCGGCCATGGCCACCGCCAGGAATCCGCGAGTCACGTAGCCACTCAGCATCAGCACGACGCCCACCAGCAGGCCGGCTCCCGCGAGCCACGCCGCCACGCTCCCGTAACCGTTCAGGTAGCCAAGCGGCAGGAGCATGCCGTAGTAGCCCGGTTCGGCAACGAGCGCGCCCGAGCGGCGGGCGGCGACGACGCGGCGCCTGGCCTGCACCGCGTACCAGACCAGCAATGAGCTCCCGAGGAACAGGAACAGGCCGTGAATCGTGAGGTACTGGCTGAGCGCGGTTCTGGCCTTGACCGGGTCGACGCCGGTGTAGAAGAGCTGGTACCGCTGCAGGTACGGCGCGAACGAAAACTGGGCCACCAGACCGAAGGCGACCAGGCTCACCACCAGGCTCTGGACCACACGGCGATCGAGTCGCACCAGGCCCGGCCAGGCGCCGAGCACCAGCATCAGGGCGACAAGCGCCGCGTAGGTCGGAAAGTCCCAGGTATTGGTGGCGCGCAGCATGCCCACGAGCAGGCCGGCAACGAGCAGCGACGGCCAGGGCAGCCGCCGCGGGTTGTCGCGCAGGCTGCGCATCACGTTCAGCCCGATCAACAACGCCGCAACAGTCAGCGGCAAGGCGATCTGATGCGCGTGCAGGTCGCCGTATAAAAAGGTGAAGTACGGAAACTCGTGGATCGGACCGACGTCTTCGGGCCCGATGAAACGCGTACTGCGCCAGAAGTCGAGCACGGGGAAGTGCGCGCCCTGGACCACGGCCACCACGCCGGCGACGAGCCGCGCGATTCCGCCCGAGGTCGGCGCTCGCTCGCTGCCCAGTCTGGCCAGTTGGTCGAGCACCTGGAGACCGGCGTCGAGGTTGCCCAGCACGCCCATCAGCAGGACGGCGGCGACACCCGCCAGGTAGGCGCTGCCCCGGCGCAGACGGCCGCGCAGGGGCAGGCTCAGTGCGAAGGCGAGGCTGAAGGCGCCCGCGCACAGCGCCCCGAACAGCGTTGGTTCGGCCAGGTTGAAGGCGATCTCGGGCATGATGCCGGTCAACTTGATCGGCACCGCGACGAGTACGAAGCCGAAGTAGTAGTAGTTGATGATGCCCCCGGCAAACCATGGGTCGTAGGGCGGGAAGTAGTCGCTTTTGACCACCGCATTGAGATAGGCGAAATTCATCGGCTTCTCGCCGCCGAAGACCGGATGCCACAGGTCCGGATTGGCCGCACGGATCCACAGGAACAGCGCGCACCCGGCCAGGAACACGCATTCGGTCACCCACAGCAGACGGCGTTCGCGACGTAGCCAGGCGACGAAGGTGGCGCGCTCGCGCCAGGTGGCCGCGACGGAGCCGGCGACGACAGCCAACCACGCCAGCACCAGCAGGGGCCGCTCGAACGGCGCCAGCTTGAGGCTGGCGACCAGCCAGCCAGCGTAGGCGACGAGAGCCAGGCCGACGATCTTGCTGGAGCCAAAGCCACGGTCGGCCACGAACGGCAGCGCTCGCCAGAGGAGTGGCGCCGCGCTGAGTGCGAGGATCTCGACGGTCACCAGCCAGACGGGCAGCGACAGCGCGTTGACCAGGCTGTCGCGGTTGAACAGCTGACTCCACGTCCCGGCGCTGGCCTGGGCCTGTTGTTCGGCAGGCGTCTGGAGCAACGCGGCCTTACCCCCGTCGATCGGCCGCACGTTGACGACCCGATCGAGCGAGATGGCATCCAGCAGCCCGCGTACGCCCGCGCTCGAGTAGTCAGGACGCTTGCGCCAGACCTCCACCAGCGGGTGGTCGTAGACCGTGAAGTCTTCCTGGGCGCCGCCGTCGTCGATGCGCAGCGGCCCGAGACCTGGCTCCACCTGAAAGCGGGCGACGAGCTCGAACCCGAGCTGGCCCGACTGAAGCAGGCGGTAATAGCTGGTGGCCATCGGGTAGCGCTCGGGCAGGCGTGGAATCGACGCCGCCAGGCGCCGACTGGCCATGATCACGTACTGGCTCTGGTCGAGCACGCCTTCCAGCTTCGTGCGTTTGGCGGGCGTTTCAGGGTCGTACAGCGCCAGCTCGGCGTAGCGGTACCGGTCGGGGTCCTGGCCCGGCCGCGCCAGGGGTAGTCGATCGTCCCAATGCTCGGTCGCCAGCGTCGCGCCGTCCGGGATGTTGGCGTAGATCCAGTCCGAGGCCTGCAGCCGCGAATGGGGCTGGCCGTACACCCCGCCGCTGAACGCCAGGGCCCACAGCGCCGTGGCCGCGACCACGGCCGGCGCAAGCCAGCGATGCAGTGTGTTGAGCCGCCACACGTTGGCTCGCGCGATCCAGTCCGTGCCGAGCAGCAGGACGTAGGCGCCCAGCATGATCAGCGTGAAGTAGGTAGGCAGCAGGTAGCGCAGGAACTTGGCGAACTGGCCGCCAAAGTAGGCCAGGTTCACCAGCGTCCAGACCAGCACCAGCAAAGCCTCGCGTTCGCGCGGGTGGCCGCGCACCAGTCGCCACAGGCCGACGCCAAGCCCGACCAGACAGGAGATGCCCAGCGCTGGTCCCATCGCCCACTGGGCGATGTTCTGG
>CBJLVJ010000670.1:0-2706 GCA_966426465.1 uncultured bacterium
AGTCTGGGCGACCGACGTCGCCCACGAACAGCGTGTCGCCGCTGAGCAGGATCGACGGCATCGGACTGCGCGGGGGATTGGTCACCAGCAGACAGATCGACTCGGGGCGGTGGCCTGGCGTGTGGATGACCCTGAAGACAAGTTGACCCAGGTGCAGCTCCTGGCCGTCCTTCAACGGCTTGAACGCGAAGCGCACGTCGGCCGACTCGTGCAGCCAGAGGCGCGCGCCGGTTGCCTGAGACAGGGCCCGATTGCCTGAGACGTGGTCGGCGTGCAGATGCGTGTCGATGACGTCGGTGATGTGGTAATCGCGCTCAACGGCCAGGTCCAGATAGGGCTGAATGTCGAGCTGCGGGTCGACCACAGCTGCCTCGCGACTCTGGCGCGAGGCGAGGAAGTACGAGGCGCAGCCGGTCTCGTCGTGCAGGAACTGCTTGAAGTACATCGCCAGGCACCCCCGTCGAATCGTGCATGGTACCCCAGCGCGGCACACCGCCTGGTTGTGTTTCGGTCTCGAGATTCAGTGTTCCCGCACGGCTGCACGCTTTTCTGCCGCCAACTGCCAGCCAAGCCGCCCTGCCGCTCCCAGTGTTGCAACAACCCCCTTCGGGAGAAGAGTGATCTCAACATGACACACGGTAGGACCGAGGACCTCGCACCAGGTGCGGTTTTTGGGCTCACCACGCTGCGGGCGGCGTACGCTGGTCGACGTGCGTCGCCTCGCCCTCGCAGCTCTGGTTGCACTTGCCGTGGCGCTGCCGCTGGTTGCGCTGGCGCAGGAGGCCCCGTCGGGCTATCCCGGCCAATCGAACCTGGTGCCGCCTGGCTTTCCGACGCCTGAGACCGCGTTCGAACGGCTCTCAGCGGGCGGTCCCGCGCGTGACCCCGGGCTGCTGGCCTGGGCCCAGGCCGGGCCCTACATGGCGCCCACCTGGACCGACTTCACCCTGCGCAGCTTCTCGTCGCGCGATTACGTCGCCACCACGTATTACTTCTACTGGCACGACCTGACCGATCCCGACCGGCGCGCACGCTTTGAGGGTCGTTTCCACGTACCGCCCGACCCCAGCCATTACAGCTACCTGCTGCCCGAAACGCATCAGCGCGAGTTCAGCGACATGGTCGCCGCGGGCCTGGATTTCGTGCTGCCTGTGTACTGGGGTGAGCCGGGCCATCCCGGCCGAACCACCGGCCCCACATCGCCGCACTACTGGAGCACCGAGGGCATCCCGCCGATGGTCGAAGCGCTCGACCGCAACGCCGCGCTCGGCTTGCCGCCGCTGCAAATCGGCATGTTCTACGACACGACGATCCTGGCCAACGCCGACCTGACCACGCCCGCGGGCAAGGAGTACTTCTACATCAACGTGCGCGACTTCTACTCGCGCATCCCACCGCGCTACTGGGCGGCCATCGACGGCAAACCAATCGTGTGGCTGTACGACACGATCTGGATCAGCAAGTTCGACCAGTCCAGCCTGGACTACCTGTCCGATCGGTTTGCGAACGACTTCGGCGGTCTGCGCCTGTTCATCGTGCGTGAATCGCAGTGGCAGTCCAGCAAGGCAGTCGAGCCAGCCACGCCGGTGAGCAGCGACGGGCTGTACGCCTGGGGCGCGGCGCCGTTCGGCTTCAACACCTCACCCGAGCTGACCATCGCCGAGGTCGGTCCGGGCTTCAAGAACACGCAGTACTGCACAGGCGGGCCAGATCGGAACTGCTTCGACATCGACCGAGAGGGTGGTACGCGGTACGAGCGCCAGCTCCAGCAAGCGGTTGCCAGCGGTCGGCACATTCTGGCCGCCGAGACCTGGAATGAGTTCAGCGAAGGCACCGACATCCAGGAGACGGTCGAAACCGGGCGGCAGTACATCGACCTCACGCGGCGCTATGTCGACGAGTTCAAAGGGTTAGTCGGCGCACGACCGTGAGCCGTCGCGTGCTGCTGGTGATGCGCACGCGCACGTACCGGGCGAAGGCCTTTCTGCGCGCGGCAGAGCGCGTCGGCATCGACGTGACGGTGGCAACCGAACGCGAGCAGCCGCTTGCCAGGCTTGCCCCGGGCACGACGCTGGCGCTGGACTTCTCGTCGCCAAAAGACGCTCAGGCACGCGTTCGCGAGCTCGCCGCCCAGTATCCGCTCGAGGCCGTTGTCGGCGTGGACGACGACACGACCGTGATTGCGGCGCAGCTGGCGGCGGCGCTCGGCCTGCCCCACAATCCCGTCGAGGCAGTCAAAGCGGCGCGCTACAAGGACGTGATGCGCCTTGCGCTGTCGGAGGCCCAGGGCGTGCTGTCGCCCGCGTTCTGGTTGCTGGCGCTCGACGAGGACCCAACGCCCTTTGCAACACGAGCGAGCTACCCGCTGGTCCTGAAGCCGCTGTCGCTCGCCGCCAGTCGCGGCGTCATCCGCGCCAATGACGCCGCAACGTTCGTGGCGGCGTTCGACGAGATCAGGACCATCCTGGCAGCGTCGGACCTCGAGCCGCACGATCCAGGCGCCAGCCAGATCCTGGTGGAGGAGTTCGTGCCCGGCGTCGAGGTGGCGCTGGAAGGCCTGCTGATCGACGGCAGCCTGACCACCCTGGCGCTGTTCGACAAGCCCGATCCGCTCGACGGCCCGTTCTTCGAGGAGACCCTGTACGTCACGCCGTCGCGGCTCCCAGCCGATGGGCAGCGTGCGATTGCCGAAGCGGTGCAGCGAGC
>CBJLVJ010000671.1:0-2695 GCA_966426465.1 uncultured bacterium
CTCGGCCAGTCCGCCTGCTGGGCCTATCCGGACGCCGTCCACGCGGTGGTGACGACCTTTCGCGACTACCTGGTTGGCCAGGACCCGCGTCACATCGAGCGCCACTGGCAGCACCTGTACCGCATGGGGCCGTTCCGCGGGTCAGTGCTGAGTGGCGCGATCAGCGCCGTGGACATCGCACTCTGGGACATCAAGGGCCAGATCCTGCAGGCGCCAATCTGGGAATTGCTCGGCGGTAAGTATCGCGACCGCGTCCGCCTGCATTTGCTGATGGGCGGCCGGACGCCAGACGAGATCGCCGCGAACGCGCGTCATGCCGCGGAGGACGGCTTCACCGCGATCAAGTTCGATCCCATTCCGGCCGGATTCGGCGACATGACCCAGGACGCGCTCGTGCGCGGCGTGGTCGCCAACGTTGCCGCGGCTCGCGAAGCGGTGCACGCCGAGGTCGACATCATCCTCGAGCTGCACCGCAAGCTGACCCCGTTGCAGGCGCCGCCGGTGATCGAGGCAATCGCCCGGTTCAATCCGCTCTTCGTGGAGGATCCTATCCAGATCGACAGCATCATCTCGCAATCGGACATCGCGCGGCGGGTGACGCAGCCGATCGCCAACGGCGAACGCATGCACTCCATCTGGGAGTTCCGCGAGATGCTGGTCAATGGCGGGAGTCAGTACGTCCGCCCCGACGTCGGGCTGGCTGGTGGACTGACGCACTGCAAGAAGATCGCCGCCATCGCCGAGAGCTTTCACAGCGCAGTGGTCACTCACAACTTCCTGGGTCCGGTGCTGACGGCGGCGGCGGTCCACCTTGACACCTGCATTCCCAACTTCGTGGTCCAGGAGTACACCCTGGCCGATGAGTCGCCGAAGTGGTCCGGCTTCGAAGGTGTGCTCCGACGTGATGGCGGCTACCTCATTCCGCCTGAGGTGCCTGGACTTGGCGTCAGGCTGACACACAGCCGCATCGATGGCGTCCTGGCGCCCCTGGGCGGTCGGCCGTTGCACGAGATTCCACTTCGAAGGGATGGCTCGGTGGTGTACGCCGTATGAAACTTCTGCTCGTTGGCGGCGCGGGCCACGTCGGCACGTTCATCTCACCGTACCTGCTCACCCAGCACTCGCTGCGCGTGCTCGACCTCCGTCCGCCGCGGACTCCCGACGTGGAGTTTGTCGAGGGCTCGATCACCAACCCGGATGACCTCCGTCGCGCGCTCGACGGTATGGATGCATTCATCAACCTGGTGATGAAGAGCCCACAGGGCGGCAGCGTCACCGACCAGACCCTCACCCAGATCGTCGACAACTACGAGGTGAACACGCTCGGTTTGCATCTGCTGCTCTGGACAGCTCAAGCCATGGGCATCAAGCGTGGCGTCCACACCAGCACGATGAGCGTGCATTACCGCGAACGCCCGTCATATGTCGCCGAAGAGCTGGTGCCCTATGACACGCCCAGTGTGTACGGGCTGACCAAGGGATTCGGCGAGCAGATCTGTCAGTACTTTGCGCGCTGGTTCGATATGAACCTGCTCGCGCTGCGCATCACCGGTCCGCGCACTCGCGAGCAGTTCCTGGCCGAGCGGCGCCAGAAGCAGCTTGATCCGAGCAGCGTGCGTCTGTACGTGACCGACGAGGAAGACCTGGCGCGAGCCTACCTGGCGGCGCTCGAGGCGGTCCAGGTTGGGCATGGTCGGTTCGACGCGGTGTTCATCGCGGGCGACGAGAACGAACAGGAGCACAACCTGTCGAAGGCGCGGCGACTGCTGCAGTGGCAGCCCACGTCGCAGCGCCATCTCGGAGCACAGCTCTCGGTGTAATCACGCCGACACGCCGTGTCGGTTCAGCAGGTCGTGCAGGCTGCTGCCGAGCACGCGGTCCAGATCACCACCCGCGATGGTCTCGGCGGCGTGTGTGCGGATGAGCTCGAGCGACTGGCGGTAGGTCATCGCCCACCGCACAACCGGGTAATCCGAGCCCCAGTGCAGCCGCTCAGGTCCGTAACTGTTATAGAGCGCGCGCACGATGTAGCGGCTTTCGGCGTGCGGGTACTCCCAGCCGACTGGCGCCGAGTAGTGGAAGCCGGACAGTTTGATATGGATATTCGGGAGCGCGGCCGATTCGAGCACGGCACGCAGCGCCGTTCCTTGCGGACCTTCCGTTGTGACGGGATAGCCCATGTGGTGACACACGAACGGCGTGCTGCCGAACTGTTGCGCAAGGCGCCGCAGCACCGGTTGCAGGCGCGCCGGCAAGTGGATGCTCACGATCTGGTTGAGCTCCGCCGCGGTGCGCAGAAACGCCTGGCCATCATCCGAGAAGAACCACTCGCCGTTGTCGTCGGCATCGACGTAATGGGTGAAGCCGCGCAGCTGGTAGCGCCGAACGGCCTCTGCCAAGCGCTCGGCGGCGCCGGGCGTGTGATAGGTGGGTGTCCACATGCAATCGACGTCGGCGAACTGATACAGACGCTCGGGAAAGCGGCGCACGCAGTACGCGACGTAGTCGTTGTTGTCCGGGTTGAAGTCGATGCGCGCGGCGACGAGCACCGCCTTGTCAACGCCGCACTGGTCCATCTCGAAGAGCAGTTGTTCCACGGCGGGCCGGCTGGTGGGATCGGGAACGGGTGGTTCGTATGGCCACGTCCGCCATGCGTGACAGTGCGCATCCACGATCATCGCCGTCCAGGGTATGG
>CBJLVJ010000672.1:0-2693 GCA_966426465.1 uncultured bacterium
GCATACAGACCACCGCCAACGCGGACCGCCGCGCGTGCCAGGCCAGAAACGCGAGGAATCCGAACGTGGCCGTGAATGTAAGGACGTGGCCGCTTGGAAAACTGCCGTAGGGGATCTGCACCGCCACGCGCACCAGGTCCGGGTCTGGCCGAGCCCGATGGACCAGAGGCGCCACCAGGAACCACAGGCCAGCGCTACCGGCCGCCGCGAACAGCGTGCCGGCGGCCTCCCAGCGGCGGCCAGTCACGAACAACGCGAGGATGATCGCACCGAACAGGACGTTGCTCTGGGGAGGAAAGCCAACCCAGCTCACGGCACTGGCCAGCGTGTCGAGCCACGCTGCCCGAGGCGCCTGAATGGCCCGTTCGAGCGTAACGTCTACCGCGAAGTACGGGACGACCAGCGCGAGCACCGTGAGCGCCGCGCAGGCGAGCGTAAGCAGGGCGACCGCGACTTCGAAGACCCAGGCTCGACGGTTGCGCTGCGCATGCGTCGTCGCGGCGTCAGCTCGAGCGACCGCGGTGGACACGCCGACCATGCCGCCACCTGGTGCACGGGTCGGACCAGGCGCTCACGGGAGAATACGGGTCACGCCGCGCGGGTGGCTCCGAAGCGCTCCCAGCTGACCAGCTCCGAGAGCTCATGACGGCCGAGTGGAACATCTGTGAGCCCGCCACGTTCGGCGCTCAACCGCAACGCCCGCGCATCCGCTGGATAGCCGAGCGAGAGCGCAGTGTGCAGCCAACGGTCGGGCGGCACGTGCAGCAACGCGCGTGCACGTTGCGTATGTTCCTCGGGGTAGATCGAGCCAATGCACGAACCAATGCCGTGCGCCCAGGCGGCCAGCATGAGATTCTGGGCGAGGCGGCCCTCGTCGAAACGCTGATGGCTGTCCTGCATGACCAGCACGATGGCCGCCTGCGCACCGGCGAGGTGACCCGCATATGGCCCACACGCGGCCAGGGTCGCGAGCGCAGCCCGGTCGCGCACGACGACGAGGTGCCACGGCTGCGAGTTCTTGGACGAGCCTGTCCAACGACCGGCGCTCAGGATGTCGTACAGCACGGACTCCTCAATTGCGCGGGACGAGAACCTGCGCACAGCGCGCAGACTGCGCAGGAACGAAAGCAGCTCATCGGGATCGGCCATGTCGCCCATTGTGCCCCGCACGTCGAATCGGACAGCACGTCAACAAGCGGAGTAGCGAGCCATGGCCGCGTGGTGGCTTACCAGGCATGGCTCGAGTAGCATGCGCCATCCTATGTACCAGCAGGCGCTGCGTGACGGGATCAGGCGGGCGGTCCGAAACGGATGTGACTTTCTCGTCCAGTCACAGCTTCCTCATGGTGAATTCCCGGGGTATATTGCGAACGATCCATTCCTCAACCGCAATTGCGAGCTCAACAGCACTCCGTTCATCACCACATTCGTGCTGTACGCGCTCTGGTTCGCCAGAGACCAGCCGGTTGCAAACGCGGTGCGCGCAGCCCTCGGATTTCTGGCGCGCGAGCAGGAGCCCGATGGAACGTGGCGCTACGCAAGCTCACTCAACCCCAGCCGCGCTCGGCTGGACGGAGATGTGGACGACACAGCCTGCGCATCGTGGATTTTGCGACGACACGGCGTTGCGTTCATTCCGAACGAGCAGATCCTGCGGGCGAACCGTAGCAGTGACGGACTCTTCAAGACCTGGATTCGACCTGATGGTCAGCCGAATGACGTGGACACCGTGGTCAACGCGAACGTGATCTTCTATCTGGGTGACACCGACGACACCGCGCGAGCAAGTGCCTACCTTGTCGAGCTCATTGAGTCCGGTCGCGAGACAGAATCATTCTGGTATTATGAGAACGTTCTCACTCTGTACTACGCGCTGTCGCGTGCCGCCTTTCACGGCGCGCGGTCCCTCGCCAGGCTCGCTCGGCTCATCGCCGAACGGGTGGCCGCCCGCGAGCAAAGCGCTGGTTGGTATGGCAACGAGCTGGCGACCGCGCTTGCCATGTGCACCCTGCTCAATCTGGAGTTGACCGGCCAATCGTCGCTTGCCAGAGCCGCTGAAGCCCTTGTCGAGTGCCAGCAAGCAGACGGCGCGTGGATGCGCATCGCCTTCTACAAGGGCGCCTTACCAGGTACACGCCCCAGGTTCTGGTTCGGCTCGGAAAGCCTTACAACGGCGCTGTGCGTGCAGGCGCTGGCGCACTTACAAACGTCGCTGCAAGGTAGGCCTTCGCCTCGATAGCTTGCCCGTCGACGACCGTCAGCTTGATGTGGTTGATCTGTCGACGAACGCGCGCAGTATCAGCAGCAGCAGTGAGGGACGGCTCGCCAGGGAAGGCCAGCAGCGCGTCGCGCTTGTCGGCCGTACACAGCCCGAGCGCCACGATGCACGTCAGCAGGTCCGGCCAACCCGCGTGCACCAGCGGTCCCACGCGTCTCGGAAAACCGACCTCCAGACCAATGGCCGGAGACAGGTCCCGACCAATATCCACGTCAACCACGATCCGCCCGCACACCGGGCCGACTGTCGCGAGAAGACTATCAAAGTGCCGTCGGGCGCTCGAGGTCAGCCGCCAGCCTGACGCTTCGAGGCCGTCTCGAATGTGGTCGGGGGGCACGCGAAGGCAGACACGAACGCTGTCGCCGGGCCGCGCGAGGGGCAAGCCGAGCACGCACGGCTGCATGCCGGCGAACCC